>DASWNB010000615.1:0-3775 GCA_036399455.1 Flavisolibacter sp.
TCCCGAAGCTTTCGATCCCTCGCTTATACGCCTGGCCGATATTGACGGCTCCGGCACCGTGGATATAATTTACCTGGGCAGGAGCAAATTTGCCTGCTGGATGAACCTGGGCGGCAACAGCCTCAGCCTTTCACCTTTTGAAGCCGATCCTTTTCCGGAAGTGCACGACGCAGCACACGTAACCGTGGCCGACCTGCTGGGCAATGGCGTGAGCTGCATTGTATGGTCGGGCAGCCTGCCCAGGCATGGCGGCGCAGCCCTTCGCTACATCGACCTGATGGACGGCCGCAAGCCGCACGTGATGATCCTGTCACGCAACAACATGGGCAGGGAGGTGAGGCTGGAATACCAGCCTTCCACCCGCTATTACCTGGAGGACAGGCTGGCGGACAGGCCCTGGGCAACAAAGCTGCACTTCCCCGTGCATTGCGTGAGCAAAACGGAAACCCGCGACCTGGTCACAGGAACGCTTTTCTCCACCAGCTATAAATACCACCACGGCTACTACGACCATGCGGAGCGGGAGTTCAGGGGCTTTGGCATGGTGGAGCAGACAGATACCGAAGAATTTGAGCATTGGGAAAGATCGGGCGCTTCCAACATCGTGAGCAAAACCCTGCACCAGCCTCCCATGCTCACACGCTCCTGGTTCCATACCGGCGCCTTCACGGACCAGGAAACCATACTGGACCAGTTTGCAACGGAATACTGGCACGAGGAGATGAAGCGCCGCGGCTTTGCCGCTTCCTTCGCCGAACCCCTGCTGCCTCCTTCGAGGGTGGAAGCGGCGCCGGGACTTGACCCTTCCCTCGTAAGCAGATTAAGCGCCGGTGAATGGCGCGAGGCGTTGAGGGCCTGCAAAGGCATGCCCCTGCGCACCGAGGTTTTTGCACTGGATGCGCCGGATGCAGCGGAAGGAAGCGAAGAGCTGAAAACCCAACTGACTCCTTACAGCGTTTCCACCCACAGTTGCCGCATAGAGCTGCTCCAGCCAAGAGGAGGAAATCGCCACGCCGTGTTTGCAGTACTGGAATCCGAAGCAGTGCGGTTTCATTACGAGAGGAAACCCGAAGACCCCCGCATGGCGCATACGCTCAACATCAGCGTGGACCAGTGGGGCAACGTGCTGGAATCCGCCTCCGTGGTTTATCCCCGCAAGCTTGCCGATCCTTTGCTTCCGCAGGAAACAAGGGATGCGCAGGCACGCACCCACATAACATTCATAAAGAATAGTTTCACCAATGATATTACAGGGAATGACCGTTTCCGCCTGCGCCGGCTTTCCGAAACAATGACCTACGAGCTGAAAGGCGTCGGCAAAACAGGAGAGCTTTACTCGGTAGATGAGTTTACCGGTATATTGAACACTGCCACCGAGGTAGCCTATTACCAGGTGGATGCCGTGCCTTCGCAGGGCGCAGCGCAGAAGAGGCTTGTTGAGCACGTGCGGTATCTTTTTTACAACGACGGTTTGACCGGGCCGCTGCCGCTGCACCAGCTCTCGCCGCAGGCGCTGCCTTATGAAAGTTACCAGCTCGCCTTTACACCCGCACTCTTGTCGGACATCTTTGGCGGCAAGGTGGATGATGCGCTGATGGCCGAAGGGAAATTTGTGCACAGCGAAGGCGACAGTAACTGGTGGGTTCGTTCCGGCGCTGTACAGTACCTGTATGGGGGCGAAACTTCAGCCGATGCCCGCAGTCGTTTCTTCATGCCGGTTTCCTATACCGACCCTTTTGGCGCGGTAACGAAGGTGAAGTATTACCCGGGTATTTTCCTTTTTATAGAAGAAACGGAAGATGCGCTGCAGAACCGCACCAAAGTGCTCCGGTTCAACTTCCGCACCCTGGCCCCTCAGCAGATGATGGATGCCAACGATAACATTTCCGAAGCCCTGGCCGACGAGCTGGGACTGGTAAAGGCCATGGCTGTGATGGGCAAGGGCAGTGAAGCGGACGAGCTTTCGGGGCTGGAAGAGTTCACAACACCGGCGGAAGAAGCGCAGGTAAATGCCTTTATCTCATCCGCCGTTTCCACCGATCTTATGGCCCGCGGCAGGGACCTGCTCCGGCATGCCTCGGTGCGCTTTGTATATGACTTGCACCGCTTCAGGGCTTCGGGCGGGAAGATGCCGTGCTTTGTTGCCGCCATCACCCGCGAGGAGCACTTTAAAGCCAATGCCAATTCGCCGCTGCTGCTGTCCTTTGAATACACGGGCGGCTTTAACCAGGTGGTGATGAAAAAGGCGCAGGCACCTCCCGGTCCTGCTAAAAAGCTTACCGTCAATCCCGATCTTTCCTATACCGTGTCGCCAACCGATACTTCGGCCTCCCGCCCGCAGCAGCTTCGCTGGGTGGGCAGCGGCAGGGTGGTGATGAACAACAAGGGCAAGCCGGTGATGCAATACGAGCCTTATTTTTCCGTAACCCACGAATACGAGGACCAGAAGGAATTGGTGGAAACCGGCGTCACACCCATCTATCACTACGATCCCGTTGGCCGCATGGTAAAGACCGAGCTCCCCGACGGCTCTTTCTCCCGCAGCGAATTCGGCGCCTGGAAACAATCCGTTTACGACCGCAACGATACGGCCGCTGATTCGGAATGGTATCATAAGCGCTTCAACCGCCTTATTGATGCCGAGCTGGCCGCAGCAGGCAAGGACCCCGCCAGGGAAAAGATTGCCGCGGAAAAAGCAGCCCTTCACGCCGGCACGCCTGCCACGCAGCACCTGGACACGCTGGGCCGTGTGGTGCTGATGGCCGACCATAACGGGAAAGACGGCCAGGGGCAGGACCAGGTGTTCCTCACCCGCACGGAGCTGGACATAGAAGGCAACCTGCGCAGCGTAACCGATGCCCGGAACAACAAGCTGCTGGTGCAGAAATTCGACCTGTTGGGCAACAAAGTGTACCAGGAAACCGCCGATGCCGGCGAGCGCTGGCTGCTGCTGAACATCATCGGCAGCGGGCTGCGTACCTGGGATGGCCGCGGCCACCAGTTTGCTTTTGGATACGATATACTCCACAGGCCCACCAGCAAGAAGGTAATTGGAGGCGATGGCCCTGCACCGCTGGACCATGTGTATGAACTCACTGTTTATGGTGAAGGCCTTCCCAACGACAAAGCTTCAAACTTCCGTACAAAGCCCGTAACTGTTTACGACACCGCGGGCCGCGTAGCCACTGCGGCCTTCGACTTTAAAGGCAATCCCGTTTCCGCCACAAGAAGATTTGCCGCTGACTACAAGGAAATTCCCGACTGGAGCGGCGCTGACCCCAACAACGGGCTGGAAGCCGAAGAGCATGCCACCCTGTTTACCTATGATGCCCTGAACCGCGTCCGCAGCCATTCGGTCCCGGGAAACCACACCGTAAAGCCCCATTACAATGAGGCCGGAATGCTGCACAAGGTGCAGCTTACCGGCAGCGGGGTGGACGAATGGCATGTAAGCGGCATTACGTACAACGAAAAAGGACAAAGGGAAAAGATCACCTACGGCAACGGGGTGAACACCACTTATTTTTACGACCGGGAAACCTTCCGCCTGGTGCGCCTCCTTACCAGGAAACAAAACGGCGACCTGCTCCAGGACCTTAATTACACCTTCGACCCGGTAGGGAACATCACCCATGTGGAGGACAGGAACATACCCGAAGTGTTCTTCAACAATCAGAAAATTACCGGCGTTTCCTCCTACACCTACGACCCGCTGTACCGCCTGGTGGAAGCCACCGGCAGGGAACACGCAGCGCAGGCTGCTTTTGGTGCGGAG
>DASWNB010000616.1:0-2549 GCA_036399455.1 Flavisolibacter sp.
AATACGAGAAGGGCGCTACCGTTGAAATGATCGATTCCCTTTTTGGCAACCTGCTGCCACCGCTCCAGGATATTGCCCGTAAGATAGCCGCGGCAGGCCCGGCGGACGATTCCTTCCTGAATGCCCATTTTCCCCGCCAGCAGCAGTGGGACTGGGGCATGTACCTGATTAAGGAACTGAATTTTGACCTGGAAGCGGGGCGCCAGGATATGAGCGAACACCCCTTCAGCATCAGCTTCAACAACCACGACGTACGCATCACCACCCGCATTGCCGAAAACGACTTTGCCAACATGACCTGGAGCTGCATCCATGAAGTGGGCCACGGCCTGTACGAGCAGGGCCTGCCCGAAGAGCAGTACGGTCTTCCCCTGGGCGAAGCCTGCTCTTACAGCATCCATGAATCGCAGTCGAGGCTTTGGGAGAACAATGTCGGGCGGAGCCTGAACTTCTGGAAGCACTACTACCCGGTACTCCAGGAACGCTTCCCGCAACAGTTCGGAGGGGTGCCGCTGGAGAAGTTCTACAAGGGCATCAACAAGGTGCAGCCTTCGCTGGTACGCACCGAGGCGGATGAAATAACCTATCATTTCCATGTATATATCCGGTACGAGCTGGAGAAAAAGCTGATCGAAGGCTCCCTGTCCGCCGGGGACATACCGGCCTACTGGAAAGAGCAGTATAAAAAATGGCTGGATGTGGACGTGCCGGACGACAGGAGCGGCAGCCTCCAGGACGTGCACTGGAGCCACGGCAGCTTTGGCTACTTCCCCACCTACAGCCTGGGCAGCCTGTACGCAGCACAGTTCTATGCGGAAGCCTGCCGGCAGATGCCGGGACTGGAGGCGCAGATCGCCGCGGGGAATACGGGGGAGATGCTCCAGTGGCTGAGGGCCAAAATACACCAGACGGGACGCTTCCATACCAGCGAGGACCTGTGCCGCGAAGTGACCGGGAAGCCGCTGGACGCGGGTTATTTCCTGCAATACCTTTTGGATAAGTATGGGAGTATGTATACCTTGTCCTGAGAAACACCCTTAACTTATGAAACAAATCCTGCTCTTTGCCCTGCTGGCAGGCCTCTTCGGCTGCGAAAAAGCAGAAGAGAATATCCAGCAAAACATCATACTCGAAGCCATGACCAGCGGCTACTGGAAAGTAAGCAGCTATAAAATGGGGGGCATGGACCATACGACCGACTTCACTTCCTACAAATTCCAGTTCAAGACCAACTACACCGTGGATGCCCTGCGCAATGCCTCGGTAGAAAAAACAGGCTCCTGGGAGGCCGATCCCGCCGCCCGAACCATTACTTCAACCTTCAGCAACGCCGCCGATCCCCTGCCCCTGCTGAACGGGACCTGGACCATCACCCGGAACAGTTGGACCTACGTTGAGGCGAAACAGACCATTTCCGGCACCGAGCACAGCCTGAGGCTGGACAAGGAATGATGGATTCTTATTCTCCTTCTCTTTCTGTTTCTGGTTTCTGGTTCTGGTTTCGGTTACTGAACAAGAAAGAGAAACGAGAAAACCTAAAAAACATCTTGATTTAGGCTAATAAGTTAAAGAAGGAATAATTTTTGCTGTGCTTTTGCGTTAGTAAACCTACCCTCAGAAAACCTAACACGCTTATTGTGAGAACATCTATTAGAAAGACCACTATCCTGACTGCCCTATTGTGCTGCCTGGCTTCGTTGGCCTTTGCGCAAATGCCTGCGGCCAATTTTACGGCCAGCACTCTTTCCGGCTGTTCTCCCTTAGTGGTTGATTTCCAGGACCAATCGACAGGAAGCCCCACCGAATGGTTCTGGGACTTTGGCAACGGCGCCACCTCCACCCTCCGCAATCCATCCACCACTTATTTCTTACCCGGCACTTATACGGTAAGGCTCACGGTCACCAATGCCACCGGCTCTAACACGCTGACACGCAACCAGATGATAACGATCTGGGACAAGCCGTCCGTGAATTTCACAGTAAACGACAGCACAGCCTGCTTCCCCCACCCCGCCCAGTTTACCGACCTGTCCGTGGCCAGCCCCGGAACGGTCAACACCGCCTGGATGTGGGATTTCGGCAATGGCGTACAGGCTACCCAGCAGAACCCCTCCAATGTGTACACCAACTCGGGCAATTTCAACGTAACGCTGAAGGTGACCAACGACAAGGGCTGCCACGCCGTTTTTATCAAGCCGGCCTACATCAGGATAGCAGGAGGCGTACAGGGCCAATTCACCCACAACCAGCCGGTGGTCTGCCGCCCGCCCTTCAACATCAGTTTCAACAACAGCTCCACCGGTCCCGGTACGCTGACCTATTACTGGGAATTCGGCGACGGCAACACCTCTACCCTTCAGAACCCCACGCACAGCTATACGGCTCCCGGCAACTTCACCATCACCATGGCGGTGACCAGCAGCGACGGCTGTTCGGATACGATAAGGAGAACGGGTACCCTGAATATCGAGAACATCACCACGGCCATGACGGCGCCCGACAGCATCTGTATCAATACGCCCATTAACTTCCTGAACTCTTCTACCCCC
>DASWNB010000617.1:0-4848 GCA_036399455.1 Flavisolibacter sp.
CTATCAAGGCGATTACCGCATGCCAGCTGGCACTGCAGAGTAGCCCGGATGATGCAAAAGTGTCTCTCGACAAAGTGATCGCTACCATGTGGAACACTGCCCTCGACATGAACAGCAAATACAAGGAAACCGCCGAAGGCGGGCTGGCGATAAATATCCCGCTTAGTTTGAGTGAGTGCTAGGAAGTCCACGGTCCACAGACGAGTTCTTGCGGAGCAGTCAGTCTTTACTGATTTTTGTCCTTCGAGATCAAACGTCCAGCCTGAACATGGAGGAAATGACCGCTGCATAATGACTCGTCTGTGGACTGTGGACCGTCGACTGTGGACCTTTTCTAAAATTCTCTTATAACATTATAAAGCGTGTCTCTTTCAACGGGCTGCCTGTTTACCTGCTTGATCAACGCAACTATTTCCTCCGTGGTCATGGCGGGGGTTTGCTCTTCAGAGCCGGCCATGGAGTATATTTTAGTAGTGTCGTCGATGGTGCCGTCGATGTCGTTGACGCCAAAGGCAAGGGAGAGTTGGGCGTTCTTTCTGCCCAGCATGGGCCAGTAGGCTTTCAGGTGGGGGAAATTGTCCATGTACAGGCGGGCCACTGCGTACATCTTCAGGTCTTCGGTGACGCTTACTTCGGACACGTGGCTCATGTCGTTATCCTTGTTGCGGAACTTGAGGGGGATAAATGTATTGAAGCCGCCGGTGCGGTCCTGCAACTCGCGGAGGCGGTGCATGTGGTCGATGCGGTGCTCGTATTTTTCAATGTGCCCGAAAAGCATGGTAGCGTTGGTGTGCATGCCCAGGTTATGGGCGGTTTCATGGATGTGGAGCCATCCTTCGGCATCCACTTTATCGGCGCATATCTGCTGGCGTATCTCTTCGTTAAAGATCTCGGCTCCGCCGCCGGGCAGTGAATCCAGTCCTGCTTCTTTCAGCAGCCTCAGTCCCTCTTCTACGCTCAGCTTCGCCTTGCGGAACATATAATCCAGCTCTACAGCCGTAAAGCCCTTGATGTGCAGCCCTGGGCGGTGGGCCTTAATGGACCTGAGCAGCTCAGCAAAGAAGTGGAGGTTCATCTTGGGGTGAACGCCGCCAACAATGTGTACTTCGGTCTCAGGGCGGTTATCGTACTTCTTTACGATGTTCATCATGTCTTCCATGCTCAGTTCCCACCCTTCCTCGCGACGGGCGTAGAGGCGGGAGTAGGAGCAGAAATGACAGGAGAACACACAAACGTTGGTAGGCTCGATATGGAAGTTGCGGTTGAAATAGGTTTTGTGTCCGTGAAGCCTTTCGCGTACGTGGTTGGCCAGGGCGCCTGTAAAAGGCAGGCTGCCTTCCTCGAAGAGCCTTAGCCCTTCCTCGGGGCTGAGGCGTTCACCGGCATACACTTTATCGGCAATGGCACGGAGGGCAGGGGACTGCGGGGCAGGTATCCTTGCAGGGGCTTCTGTGGTTGTGTTCATAGCACCGCAAAGTTACTGATAACATGGGGGTATCTGGTTTGTTAAAAAGTGAAGGTTTTGTGGGGGGCCTTGTTTCAGTTATACCATTTGACTTTATTACTTGCTTTTGCTTCGAAGCTTCCGCGGATGCAAGTTTTTTGGGTTAACCGCAAGAGGAGCGCAAAGGCATTTCAGGCACTTGTCCCGCAGCAGGCGGGAAAGGCGCAAAGGAAAGGCAAAGAATAGGTCGTCTGAACTACAGTTTCTTCTTCGTGTTTCTTTTAGTGTTCCGGCGCCTCTGTGATAATTGCCAGCGAAGAGCGCAAAGAAAAGTCGCAAGCTCTTTATAGGTTTTGGGGAGCTTGCGACCCTGCTTGCGCCCTCCTAAAGTTTGTAGCTCCGGAGACGCCGGAACACAGAAAGAAACAGAAAGAGAAAGAGTGCGGTTCAAACGACCTATTCTTTGCCTTTCCTTTGCGCCTTTCCCGCCTGCTGCGGGACAAGTGCGTGAAATGCCTTCGCTTCTCTTGCGGTTAAACCATAACAACTAACTACCATGGAGGCTTTGCTAAAGGAAAGACAGGTAATTTAAAAGCCTGAATCGTATTGTAATAAAAAAGGCCTCCCGGTTAGGGGAGGCCTTGAAGTATTAGTAAAATGCTCTTAGTACTTGATCACACGCTGAACCACGTTACGGTTCTCATCCTCATAACCCAGGTGTACCACATAAGTGCCTGCAGCCTTACCGGAGAGGTCAACGGAGATGTACTTGTCGGCATTGCCGCTGTACTGCTTCGTCCACACCTGCTGGCCGGCAGAGTTGTAGATAGTGATGTACCTCAGGTTGGACGGCTGCTGGTAGTGCCAGATGCCGAACTGGTTGTTGAAGGCCGTGGGCAGTATCAGGTAGCCTTGCGTTTTCAGGGTTGTGGGCAGGGTCCTTGTGGCAAAGGTCACATCATCAATGAAGATGTTGTTCTCGAAGTTGCCGCTGAAGCGGAAAGCTACAGTGACCTGTGTTTCGTTAGCACCCAGCAGTGTACCCAGGTTTACGGAATCCCTTCTCCAATCAGCAGATGTCCTGGGGAAGAACTCATCCAGTACGGGATTGTTCGGGTTGTTGATGGTCTGCAGGTCTTCACCCCACTTCTTGTACACTTGTGTAAAGGTGTTACCGCAATCCTTGGATACCAGTACAGACAGTGTATCGATAGGAATACCGGTGGTGCCGGGATAGCTATAGGTAGCGGCTGACAAATTGAAGTGCAGGAACACGGAGTCAACGCCGCTGTAAGACCATGTAGGTGTTACCAGGTCGTCCACCCTGTTGTTGGTAGCGTTGTTCCAGTCATTGAACCAGGCGGAGCCGGGAGCCCTGTTGCCTTGAGTGGCATTGCGGGTCCAGGTCATGTCGTTGTTGGGGTTTACCACTGTCCAGCCGGCGGGCGGGAAGGTGGGTGCGGAGAATTCTTCCCTTACAACACCGCTGATGGATGTTACATTGAACACTGTGTACGCCTTAACCATCTGGTCGTTGGCCGGGTTCTGGTCGGGCTGGCCGTTAGGCTCGCTGGTGAATATCCTCAGCGTGTGTGCACCGGCAGCGCCCATGTTCACATCGGGGAGGGTAACAGTTGCGGAAGCGTTCCTGGGCAGTACACCTGTCCAGTTTACAGTTCCTATCGTACCGCCGTCAACCTGGTAGTTGATCTTCACGGAGCGCAGGGTGTCCTTACCAATGTTCTTGATGGTAACCACAGGCTTTTCCGTGCTGGCGCAAAGTCGGGCCAGGGGCTTGTCGATAGACGTTACCGATGCGTCGCGGGCAGGGAACTCGAATTTATTGATGTTGATGTCGTCGATGTACAGGTTGTTGCCGAAGTTGTTGATGGATGTGAAGTTCACGATCAGGTTGCCGCCTGCATGGGCAGTCAGGTTAACCGATTCCTTCCTCCACTGTGCCGCTGTGGGAACGAAGTTGGCAGTGGTGGTGGCGGTCTTCAGGTCGTTTCCACCCTTGTAGAATACCCTCTGGTAGGTGTTGCCGCAGTCCTTGGAGATGAGTATTTCCAGGGAGTCGTTATCGGCATTATAGGGAGAGTAGGCTACGTAGAAATCCAGCCACAGCGAGTCCGCAGTGCCTACGGCAATGTTGGGCGTGATGAGGTTATCACGACGGCCCCTGTTGGCATAGCTGAAGAAGTTCACCCTTGCCGAAGCAGTACCGGAGTTGCGGGCATTAGTAACCCTGGCCCAGGTAATACCGCCATCGGGGTTGAGGAGCGTCCAGTTGGGAGGAGGGAAGGTAGCGTTCTCAAAGCCTTCAACAAAGGGAACGCCTACACCGCCGCCTACCGTAAAGGTCCTGGTCAGCGTGTCGTTGGACGTACGCTGGTCGGCAACGCCGTTGGGGTTGGATGTATAGATCTTAATGGTATGTGCGCCAGTGGCTGCAGGAGCTGTTACTACGGGCAGCGTGATCACCTGCCTTCCATAAGTAGGCACTGAGATAGAAGCGGGTGTAAAGGCTACAGGCGTACCATTGTCGATCTGGGTATAAATGGTGAGGCTGGTAATGGTGTTGGTACCCAGGTTCCTGATTTCTACCGAAGGTGTAATGCTGCCGCCTGCGCAGAAGCTGCTTGTGCCGGTAACGCCACAGGCGCCGGGACCAGGATTCAGGATAGCGAACAGGTACGCGTCGTTTGCGAACTGCGTTACGGGTGTACAGCCTACGGCGTTGATCAGAGAAGCGCGACAGGTATTGAGCATCTGCTCCATACGCTTCACCTGCTTCACGGTAAACATGGAGTAGCAGGCGTCATCGGTATAGTCCATGTAGTTCTGGTACTGTTTGCCGGGAGGGTTGGGTGCATCGGAGCAGCCGCTGGGCTGTGCGCCGCTGGGGCATCCGCCGGTGGCGCCACCCTGGTTGGGCGTGTCGCCTACGGTGTTGTCGGTAGCTGTACCTACGATGTCGCTGCCGGTAACCAGGCAGGAGCCGGGCATCTGGCGGAAGTCGGACTGAGCGCAGCCAGACTCGTCACCCCAGATATGGTAGAGACCGAAGAAGTGGCCGGCCTCGTGAACCGCAGTACGGCCTCCCCTGAAGGCGGCTATCGTATAAGCGGGGTTATTGCTGAAGCCATCCAGTGCCAGTGCAATGCCCTGCTCGGCGCAGGGACCTGTACCGGGAAAGGTGGCGATACCCAGCAGGGAAACCGATTTACCTACCCAGATGTTGAAGTACTTGGTGCAATCCCATGCTTCGGAACCGCAGGAGCCGGCGTATTTCAACTGGGCTACCGTGGCGGCGGAAAAGTCGGTAATGGAGCTTGCCACACGAACGATACCGTTGGTGGGGTTGCCGTTGGGGTCCTGCTTGGCCAGGCAGAAGCGGATAT
>DASWNB010000618.1:0-2482 GCA_036399455.1 Flavisolibacter sp.
CCCCTGGAAGATGAAGAGGCTCATGCCGTGCAGGACATACTGAACCGCGTCCGCAAGAGCGGCGAAGCGCCTTCCCGCGCCATAAACCTGCTGGAAAAAGTATTGCTCCACAATCCCGAAGAAGCGGACGATGATTACAACCAGCGTGTGCTGAAGTTTTACCAGCGCTGCATGCAGTTCACCGGCCCGCTTATGGCCAAGGGTGTGGAGGATACGCTCATGTACACCTACCACCGCTTTATAGGACATAACGAAGTAGGCGATTCTCCCGAAGCCTTCGGGCATACGGTGGAGGAATTCCACCGCATGATGACGCAGCGGCAGCAGCAGTGGCCTTATTCGCTTAACGCTACCTCAACGCACGATACCAAGCGTGGCGAGGATGTAAGGGCCCGCCTTAACGTGCTTACCGATCTGCCCGAAGAATGGCTGAAGCATGTGCAGCAGTGGCAGGAAATGAACGCACCGCTCAGGAAGGACGGCTTCCCCGATGCCAACGACGAATACTTCATCTACCAGTCATTGGTTGGCGCATGGCCGCTGGAAGAAAAGGATGAGAAGGATTTTCCCGGCAGGCTGGAAGAATATCTTCAGAAAGCACTGAGGGAAGCAAAGCTTCACTCCAACTGGACCACTCCCAACGAAGAATACGAATCCGCCGCAAAGAAATTTGCCGTGGCACTGCTGGATAAAGACAAGCCGTTCTGGAAAAGCTTCAGCGCCTTCATGGAAAAGATCTCCGGTCACGGCATCGTGAATTCGCTGGCGCAGGTGCTGCTTAAGTTTACCTGCCCGGGTGTGCCCGATGTGTACCAGGGATGCGAGCTGTGGGATTTCAGCTTTGTGGACCCCGACAACCGCAGGCCTGTTGATTATGAGCAAAGGATAAAATGGCTGGATGCATTGGAAGAAGGCGGAAGCGACAAGGATTTCTTACAGGAGCTTTGGTCGTCGCGGAGCGATGCACGCATTAAGCTGTGGCTGGTGCATACCCTCATGAAGCTCCGCCGCGAAAATCCGGAGGTGTTCACCGAAGGCGAATACATCCCCCTGCAAACCGACGGCCGCTATAAGGACCATGTGCTGGCCTTTGCCCGCAAGTATCGCCGCAGGCTGTACATCGTTGCCCTTCCCCTGCACACCGCGCAGCTTTGCAGCGGGCAGGAAAAAGATATTACAGAAATCGACTGGGCCGATACCCGCATCCTTCTTCCCGGCGAACTGGACGAGCCCTGGGAGGACCTGCTGGCACAGCGCCAGGGAACGGCGGAGAACAGCCTGCCTGTAAGAGAGCTTTTCTCCCCCCTGCCCTTTGCCTTTGTAAAAATGCAACTGACGCTGAACGAACGCGGCGCAGGCATACTGCTGCACATCAGCTCACTGCCCTCTCCGTTCGGCATCGGCGACATGGGACCGGAAGCAAGGTCATTTGCCGATTTCCTCTACAGGAGCCGCCAGAAATATTGGCAGTTGCTGCCCCTGAACCCTACGGAGGCGGGACAGGGACATTCGCCCTACAGCGCCATTTCCAGCCGTGCGGGCAATCCCCTGCTCATCAGCCCCGAGCTGCTCGCCGCCGACGGCCTGCTTTCGTACGAAGCCCTCCAGCCTTACAGCATCGAGCATACGGGGAGAACGGATTACGAAGCAGCACGCCGCTGCCGCGAAGAGCTTTTCGCGCAGGCATGGGAAGCTTTTAAAACGCAAACGGAATCACCGCTGCGGCAGGAGATGGAGGCTTTCAACCGGAAAGAAGAAAGCTGGCTAAGCGATTTTGCGCTGTACTCGCTGATGAAGGAATTGCAGGAAGGCAAGCCCTGGTATGAATGGCCCGAAGAATACCGCCTGCGCGAACCCAAAGCGCTGGAACAACTGGCATCGGAGCACAAAGAAAAGCTGGAGAAGATCAAATGGCTGCAATTCCTGTTCTTCCGCCAGTGGAAGCAGTTGAGGGAATACTGCAACCAGCGCGGCATCCGCTTTATCGGCGACCTGCCGTTCTATGTCAGCTACGACTCCGCCGACGTATGGGCGCACAGTGAATTGTTTGCATTGGATGAGAACGGAAAAGTGACCGGCATGGCGGGCGTTCCCCCCGATGCCTTCAGCGCCGACGGCCAGCTCTGGGGAATGCCCGTGTTCCGCTGGGATGTGCTGAAGGAAAGAAATTACGACTGGTGGATAGACCGCCTGCGCAAGAACATGGAGCTGTACGACCTGGTGCGCCTGGACCACTTCCGTGCCTTTGCCGATTATTGGGAAGTACCTGCAGGCGAACAAACAGCCCGCAACGGCTCGTGGAAGCCCGGGCCCGGAGCAGAGTTCTTTACAGCCATAGAAAAGGAATTGGGCGAGCTGCCTTTTGTAGCGGAAGACCTGGGGGAGGTGAACGATACCGTTTTCCGCCTGCGCGACGAGTTCAGGATGCCGGGGATGAAGGTGCTTCAGTTTGCCTTTGGCGAGGACCTGCCCTACTCCGATT
>DASWNB010000619.1:0-3528 GCA_036399455.1 Flavisolibacter sp.
TATCCGACCATTCGCAATTTATAATCCTCCCAATTCTTATTCCCCAATTCCAAATTCCTTTGCCTTTTACCTTCTGCCTTCCGCCTCCACCCCCACTCATATCCTTTTCATATCAATATTGACCGTTAATTATATTTTATAAATAATCATACGCCTGTTAGTTTTACAACGACTTCTTTCGTACACGTAAAACCATTTGTATGATTCGTACATTGTTGCTGCTTGTGAGTTTATCCACCGCATTGCCTGCTGTATGCCAGGACAGCCTGGCTCAAATTGAAAAAAGAAAAACCACCATTACCGGAACTGTTGCCGACCTCAACTCCAAAAATCCTCTTCCAAAAGCAACGGTCACCCTCGGCGCCAAAGCCAAGGCACCGCTTTCCTCCACACTCACCAACGACCAGGGCCGCTTCGAGCTGGCCGCTCCCGATACAGGCACCTACACTCTCAGCATCACCGCCGTTGGCTACCAGCCCTATTCATCGGAGGTAAGGATCACCACCAATTCAGACCTCGGGCTTATCACCCTGGGCTCCGCCACTTCTACCCTCAAGGAAGTAGTGGTTAAAACCGATAAGCCTCTCATCGAGCAAAAGGCCGACCGCCTGGTTTATAATGCCGAAAACGACAAGTCTACCCTGGGCGGAACCGCCGCCGATGTGCTGCGCAACGTGCCCATGCTGTCGGTAGATGGGAACGGCAACGTACAGTTGCGAGGCAGCTCCAACATCAGGGTGCTCATCAACAACAGGCCCTCCAGCCTCATGGCCACCAGCATAGCCGATGCCCTGCGCCAGATACCGGCCGATATGGTGAAATCCGTGGAAGTGATCACCAGCCCTTCGGCCAAATACGATGCGGAAGGAACTGCCGGCGTCATCAACATCATCACCAAGAAAAATACCCTGCAGGGTGTTACCGGCTCGGCCACGCTGGTGCCCGGCAATGTATCCACAATCGGTAACGCCGGCCTTAATTACCGCCGCAAGCAGTTTGGACTGAACGGAACCGTAGGCACCAACCAGTTCTATAACAGGGGAACCACCTACCTGGAACGCTACAGCTACAACGACAAAGCCCTCTTCATACAGGACGGCAAGACACGCAACCGGAGCGGCTTTATCAATCCCCAACTGGGCTTCGACCTTACCCTGGATGAAAAGAACAGCATTGGCGGCGGCGTACGCTTCAGCACTTCACACGACTACGTGACCAACAAGCAGGTGGTGACCAACTCCATTAACGGCACTACCACCAAGGTATCCAACCTTGACCTCGTGAACCGCAGCAACGGCACCGGCTATGATTTCAATTTCGACTACCTCCGCACTTTTAAGGACCCGCAGCAGGAGTTCAGCATACTGACGCTCTACTCTATTGAGGATGAGGACAACGAAGCCAACCAGGACGAGTTCAATCCCAGTAAGGAACTGAGTTACCAGCAGCGTAACCTGAATGAAAGCCGCAACGTGGAAGCCACTCTTCAGGCCGACTATACCCAGCCGCTAAAGAACAAAACGCTTTTCGAAATAGGCGCCAAGACCGTATTGCGGAAAGCCAGCAGCGACGTGGATTATAAAAGCATCTACCCGCTGGCGGGACAGCAAATATTTTCAGAAAATGTGTTTTCCTATAACCAGGACGTGTGGGCGGCCTATATTACTTATACTTTCAAAATGCTGAAGAAGGTGAACGTAAAGCTGGGCACCCGCTATGAGAATACAGGCATCAGGGCCGACTTCAAGACAAGGGATTTTTCCTTTAACACAGGCTATGACAACCTCATTCCCAGCATCAACGCTTCTTACACGTTCAAGGAAAAGCACACGCTGCGAGCCGCCTTCACACAAAGGCTCCAGCGCCCGCAGCTTTTCTTCCTCAATCCCTACCGCGAAGTGATCGCACCGCAGATCATCCGCCAGGGCAACCCCGAACTCGATCCCGAGCTGTCCAACCTCTACGAAGTAAGCTACGGCACCTATGCATCCTCCTTTTCCATCAACGCCAGCATGTACGGCAGGACCACCAACAACGCCATCACTTCAGTCCTCAGCCTGTCGAACGATACCAGCTATATCCGCTTCCAGAACATTGCAAGGAACAAGACCTATGGCCTGTCGCTTTCGGGATCGGTGAAGCCGGTGAAGCGGTGGTCGCTTAACGGCAATTTCAACCTGTACCACTCTACTCTTCATGGAGGCAATGGCACAAACCAGGGCTGGATGTACAATTTCTTCGTAGGCTCCAACCTCGACCTGGGCAAGGGATGGTTTCATGGATTTACAGGCAGCTTCAACTCCCGCCGGGTAACCCTCCAGGGAAGAATGGCCGCTTTTTACTACCATAACACCCACGTAAGAAAGGACGTGCTGAAGAAGAGAGGTTCCGTAGGCATCAACCTGGCCAATCCTTTCATGAAAGGCACCAGGGTCCGCAACAACCTCGTTACATCGGCCTTTGAGCAGATGGAAAGCAATATCAATTACACCCGTGGTATCCGCCTCACTCTTACCTACCGTTTCGGCACTCTTCAGCAAGCCAAGCCGCCCCGCAAGCCGAAGAAGAGCATCAATAACGATGATGCTTTGAGAGGGTAGAAGGTATAGGTGAAATGAAGAAATTAGGAATTGGGAATTGGGCTTACGCACTTGTCCCGCAGCAGGCGGGGAAGCCGGAAAGGTTAAAAGAAAGGAAGGTGCATAGGCAACACGGTTCAGACCGCAGGCAGGTGGTCTTCCGGCAGTCGTCTCCCTGCGCTTTTCTTTCTTTCGGCTTTTTATTCCGGGCTGCCGTTGCTTTCCTTTGATCAGGTAAGATTGATAATATATTGTTCTATTTTACTGAAGTGCATTTCTTAGGTGTGGCAGTGTTTCTTGTTTCAGTTATTCTTTTAATGTTTGTTCTTTCCACCTTTTGTCCCGCTTGCAGCGGGACAAAAGGTGGAAAGAACTGTAATGACTAACTGAATAAGAAGAAAAGATTCACCTAAGAATTTCAATTTGAAGTAAAATAGATAACAGGGTTAATTACCGGTTTATACCCTTAAAAGAAGAAACCCCGCATAATGCAGGGTTTCTTCTTTAGTTAAATTGTATTGGCTTATTTATGCAACTGGAATATTTGGGTGATCTCAGACTGTGATAAGGCCCGGTTGTACACTCTTACTTCATCCACACTTCCCTGGAAATAAGCAGGTGCGCCTTCCCACCAGGAGCCGATGATCAGCGGCGCTCCGGAACACAGGTTTGCCCCCGGCTCATTTCCCGTGGCAGCAAGAACTCCGTTTATATACGTTGTGATCGTTGAGCCGTTATAAGTAACCGCTACATAGTTCCATCCATTGGTCGAGGGAACGGTCTGTCCAAGCACCAAGGCTCCAAATGCGGTAGCGGTATTTGTGTTGTCGCAATTCCCCGCCTTTTTCATTTGAAAACGGGTACCGGCGCCGGTATTTATCATCAGGTTGAATGCCTGCTTCATGTTGGGAACAACGGAGAACAGCGTCCGGGAAAGCAGGGTCATGGA
>DASWNB010000620.1:0-2317 GCA_036399455.1 Flavisolibacter sp.
GCACATTGGGAAGGATCGCCGCAGGCATCTCCAACGACCTTATCACCCGCGGTGCCGATGTCATGCTCAAGGAAAGAAAAAAACTGGTGCTGGTAGTCCGCGAAACTCCCTACAACCTTGTGCAGATCCGTAACATGGAAACGGTTACCCTCGCAGGCGGCATCATCTGTCCCGCCTCTCCTTCCTTCTACAGCGTTCCCAAATCAATCGAAGAAGCCGTAGCCACCGTGGTGGACAGGGTAATAGACCTGGCGGGGCTGAAGAATGAGTCGTTCAGGTGGGGAGGTGGGTCGTGAATGGTCAATGGTGAATGGTGAATGAGTCGTTTACGAAGGCAGATGCTTTTCTTGCAGTACGGCCGTTTGTCGGAAATATTCAATAATCAATGTTCAATTCACAAGTGCGTTCTCAAAATAAAAATGCTCACTATCCAGGAACGTCCTTGAATATTGAGCATTGATTATTGAGAATTACTTAAAAACGACTTCTGCTACTATAATGGCTCTACAACTGTAAACGACCCTATTCACCATTCACCAAACTACATCTTCCCAAACTGCTTCCTGATCAGGTTCAGGGCGCTGCCTGCTTTGAACCATTCGATCTGCTGGGCGTTGTAGGTGTGATTCAGCTTTACCTTGTCGGTTGTGCCGTTGGGGTGATGGAGCACCATTACGAGTTGGCGGCCGGGAGCAAAATCGGTCAGGCCGGTGATGTCGATCACATCGTCCTCCTGGATCTTGTCATAGTCTTCCTTGTTGGCAAAGGTGAGCGCCAGCATACCCTGTTTTTTCAGGTTGGTTTCGTGGATACGGGCAAAGCTCTTGACTATGATGGCGCGAACACCGAGGTGGCGGGGTTCCATGGCGGCGTGTTCCCTTGAGGAGCCTTCGCCGTAGTTTTCGTCGCCCACAACCACTGCGCCCAGCCCGGCAGCCTTGTACTGGCGCTGGACGGCCGGAACGGGACCGTACTCGTTGGTAAGCTGGTTCTTGACCGAATCGGTCTGGCCGTTGAAATAGTTCACGGCGCCGATCAGCATGTTATTGGAGATATTGTCCAGGTGGCCGCGGTACTTGAGCCAGGGGCCTGCCATGGAGATATGATCGGTAGTACACTTGCCTTTTACCTTGATGAGAAGCTTCAGCCCCGTGAGGTCCTTTCCTTCCCACGCGGCGAAGGGGCTCAGAAGCTGGAGGCGTTGCGAATCGGACTTCACCACTACTTCCACTTCCTTGCCGTTATCGGCAGGCGCCTGGTAACCGGCATCTTCCACCATAAAGCCGCGGGGAGGCAGCTCGAAGCCTTTCGGCTCATCCAGCATCACTTCTTCTCCCTGCTCATTCATCAGCTTGTCTTTCAGGGGGTTGAAAGAAAGGCTTCCCGCGATGGCGTAAGCGGTAACTATTTCAGGCGATGCAACAAAGGCGTGGGTAGAAGCGAGCCCGTCGTTACGCTTGGCAAAGTTGCGGTTGAAGGAGGTAACGATGGTATTCTTGCGGGTGGGATCGTCTATGTGGCGTGCCCACTGGCCGATGCAGGGCCCGCAGGCGTTTGCCAGGATCACCCCGCCAATCTCATCGAAGGTTCCCAGGTAGCCGTCCTTTTCAATGGTATAGCGTACCAGCTCGGAACCGGGAGTTACGGTAAATTCGCTGTTGGTCTTGAGGCCTTTCTTCTTCGCCTGGGCGGCTATGGAGGCGGAGCGGCTGATGTCCTCGTAGGAGGAGTTGGTGCAGGAGCCGATAAGGGCCACTTCGATCTTGTCCGGCCAGCCATTGGCGGCTACGGCCTCGGCCATGCGGGAGATGGGCGTTGCCAGGTCGGGGGTGAAGGGACCGTTCACATGGGGCTCCAGCTCGCTCAGGTTGATCTCTATGAGCTGGTCGTAATATTTTTCGGGATGGGCATATACCTCGGTATCGGGACGGAGGTGTTCCCTTACGTCATCGGCCAGATCGGCAATGGCTTCACGGCCGGTAGCCCTCAGGTAGGCCGCCATGCGCTCGTCGTAGGTAAAGAGAGAGCAGGTGGCGCCGATCTCGGCTCCCATGTTACAGATGGTGGCCTTGCCGGTGGCGCTGATGCTGTCCGCACCTTCGCCGAAGTATTCAACGATAGCGCCGGTGCCGCCTTTAACGGTCAGGATGCCGGCTACTTTAAGGATCACGTCTTTGGCTGCCGTCCAGCCGCTCATGCGCCCGGTAAGCTTTATACCGATGAGCTTTGGCATTTTGAGTTCCCAGGGGAGACCGGCCATTACGTCCACCGCATCGGCCCCGCCTACGCCAATGGCTATCATGCCAAGGCCGCCGGC
>DASWNB010000621.1:0-2427 GCA_036399455.1 Flavisolibacter sp.
ATCAAAGAAGAGCTCGAAGCCGTCAAACCCGTCATCCTGGACTGTATGCAATCCGCCATGGTACTCCCCAACGGCATCCCCATCGTTGCTGAAGTAGGCGAAGGCACAAACTGGCTGGAAGCGCATTAGGAGAGGGCATAAGGCAGAAGGTGAAAGGTAAAAGGCAGTTCACGCACTTTCCTATCGGGCCGAAGTCTAAGCGAAATGGCTTTTCATATCAGATCAGGAAGTCCTTAGCTTCGAGACCTCCTGTTTCATTTCTTTTTTCACCAGCTCCCAATGTTTTCCTTTCAGGCAAATGGGATCTGGAACCTGTTCTGCTATTGAGAAGTCGTCTAATCCTTCAACGACTTTCGACACATCGTGGTAGGGGTACTTTGAGGCATACAGTTCCAGCAACTGGGTGAGGCTGTATTCATCAAGAATTTCCAGTATGTCCCAAAAATCTTTTTTGCGGCCTCCCCTTGCAATCGCGTCCATTTTCATCAAGGCTATTTCTTCAATGGTTGCTATTCTTATTCCTTCGATATCCTGAGTGGGGAACAGGAATGGCTCACCCCAGTTTATTATATCCACCTTCACAGGCTCGTCCTGTGTAAACCCTATGCTTAGCTTTAAACCATAATGATTCTCCAGGGCCTGGAGGGCAGGAATATCGGCCTCTGGATTGTAAAAAAATGGAAACTTTGCCTGCAGGGTTTCTTCTATTCTCTTGAAATCAATACTGCCGTAAGGCTCACTGGCGAACAGGTCTATATCTTCGGACATGCGGTGTCCTTTCAGCAGGCTTAGGGCCGTACCGCCAACTAACCGGAAGTTGGCTAGTTCGGGTATCAGCATCAGCTCTCTTAATATTTGGAGAAGACCGGATGAAGTGGTGAATGTTTTAAGCATTCAAAATCTTTTTCGGAAAGGCCGAATACCTGTTTGGCCAGAATGATTTCGCGGGGTTGCAAAGAAGTGCTGCTCCGGATAGCAGTTCTGATCTTGTCTTTCCCGTAATACAGAATGATCTCTGCAATATCCTGCTGGTTTCCTCTTTGCAAAACTCTGTGGATCGTAAAATCGGCATACTTATCCAAATCCAAAGCAGCCAAATCCGTGTCCCAAAATGCAAGGCGGGTCAAGTTGGGCCGTTTTTGTATGCTTTGTTCGGAATGCATGTGCCTTTAAAGTTAACAAATCTTCGGCCAGTTAGGTTATAAGGCATAAGGTGGAAGGTAAAAGGCAGTTCACGCAGAGGGGATTTAACGCACCTGTCCTGCTTGTGGGGCAGGTGAAGGCTTTGCCTGATAGCTTTTAGCTCTCAGCAAAGCCGGGAAACGACAGTAATTCTGCGCAATGATATCGATGAGCGTACTGCTTATAGGCGGTTCGTTCACGGCTGGCAGCTATGAGCCAACAGCTATCAGCTTCCCTCCCAATCCCTAATTCCTCCTGCCTTCTACCCTTCACCTCCACCCTCCACCCTACCTTTGCACGATGGACGGAACAATGCAACCCACGATATATTATTGCTACGATGCCTATTGCGGCTGGTGCTATGGATTCAGCAAAGTGATTACAAGGATTGCGGAAGAGTACGGGGACAGATTACCCTTTGAAGTGCTTTCCGGCGGGATGATCTTCGAGGAAAATCCCAGGCACATCGGCGCCATAGCCGGTTATATACAGAAAGCCTATAAGAACGTGGAGCAGATGACAGGGATTGAGTTTGGAAAGGACTTTCTCTGGCACATCTTCAACCCCGACCAGAGCGACTGGTTCCCGGAGTCCACCAAATCAGCGATAGCGCTCTGTATTTTCAAGGAATACCATCCCGACCAGGCAGTGTTCATGGCATCCGACATCCAGTACGCCCTCAACTACGAGGGCCGCGACCTCACCGATGATGAAGCCTATCGCCACCTCGTACGCGAGTACAACATCCCGGAAGAGGAATTCTATTCAAAACTCCGCAGCGAAGAATACAAGCAGAAAGCCTATTACGAATTCGCCCTTGTAAAGCAGCTCCAGGTAAACGGCTTTCCCGCCGTGCTGATGCAGGTAAGCGACTCTAAGTTTTACATGCTTGGCCGGGGATATACGGATTATGATACGTTGAAGGAAAGGATTGAGAAGGTGTTGGGTGATGGAAATGGGTAATGGGGCCTTTAATGACAAGTGAGTATGTTCAAGCACCCTATTTGATCAATTAAACATTTATATATGAGAATGCTTTTGGATTCTTATCTTAAGATTCGTCAAAGAGAGATACTTCATAATGAACCGCTATCAATAATACTAATTAAGAAATCCTTTTGAGAGTTGCTGAACGGCAGGTTTGTCGGTATGCCAGTTCGCCAGAGCTGTGAGCAGCGTGTCTTCCACATCGTCAAGGCTGTTGAATATCCTGTTATGAAAATGCTTTCTTCTGATCTCTCTCCA
>DASWNB010000622.1:0-8335 GCA_036399455.1 Flavisolibacter sp.
ATCTGCAACAGTAGCACCCAGCACCTTGCGTATGCCTATCTCCTTCGTACGCTGCACCAGCGAATAGGCGGTCAAGGCAAACAGCCCCAGGCAGGCAAGTATCACGGCCATCGCCGAAAATAGCGTGAACACACCGGCGGAACGCTGCTCGGCCCTGTACAGGGCATCATAATCTTCATCAAGAAAGTGGTATTCAAAAGGCCTGTGGTTCACCCGCTGCTTCCAGGCAGCTTCAAGATGAGCCAAGGCATTCGGCACCTGCCCCCTGATCTTTATGAACATGCGGGTCACCATTCTTTTGTCCATAAAGATCACCAGCGGGCCGATGGCTTCGTGGAAAGAGCGGAAATGGAAATCCTTCACCACCGCCTTTACAGTGCCCTCGCGGCCCTTGGACACTGTTTTGCCGATGGCTTCCTCGGGCGTCCAGCCCAGCGCCTTTACAGCGGATTCGTTGAGCATATAAGTATAGCGCAGGTTTTTCCCGTCGTTCGACGTATCGAACTGCTGCACGTCGGAAAGCGAGTAATCGCTGCCCGCAACGATCTTCAGCCCGAGCGTTTTTACAAAATCCTCATCTACAGGCAAAGCGTTCACCGATACTGTTTCGGCGTTTTCCGTCCAGATGCCTTTCACCAGCCCGTCGCCCCAGCCTATGTGCGTGGGCTCTTCATAAGCGCCAGCCACGGAAGCAACCGAACTGTGGCCGGCCAGCGCTTTTTTCAGGTCGTCGTAATAAGGCTTCATCAGGCGGTCCACCGGCAGCACCAGCACCTGCTCCTTGTCGTAGCCCAGGTTCTTGTTGCGGATAAAGGAAAGCTGCCGCAGGATGATGAAGGTGGAAACGATCAGGAACACGGATATGACGAACTGGAAAACAATCAGCGACCTTCTGAGCCCGTTGGACCCCGTAAAGCTGAAACCGGATTTCAATATGTTGATCACCTTCCCGCCCGAAAGCACCAGCGAAGGATAAGCGCCAGCCGTGAAAGTAACAAGAAGAGCCAGCACCAGGAGCGCCAGCAGCGTAAACGGCGACACCAGTATGGAAGAGTTCAACTGCTTGCCCGACAGCTCGTTAAAATAAGGCAGCAACAGGGCCGAAAGGCCCAGCGCCAGCAGGACGGCCACCAGCGTAAGCAGGAATGATTCGCAGATGAACTGGCGGAACACCTGCTTCCTGTCGGCACCCAGCACTTTGCGGATGCCCACTTCGGCGCTGCGGCCGGCAGACTGCGCTATACTCAGGTTGGTATAGTTCACGCAGGCAATAAGCAGGATGAGAAACGCCACCGCGCCAAGTATGTATATATACAGGATGTTGCTGTTGGGCTCAAAGCCGTCGAGGCCCGAGTACAGGTGTACGCTGGCCAGCGGCTCCAGGTGATAGAGTGAATAGTTATTTCCCTGTATCTCCATCTCCTCCTTGACCTCCTTGCGGCAGAAGGCATATATCTTTTGCTGCAGGCTTTCCATGTCCGAACCGTCGCGGAGCTGGAGGTAGGTGATGTAATTGGCCTCGCTCCATTTCTCGGTCTTTGCCGCGTCCAGGAAAGTAAAGGCCGCTACGAAGTCAAAGCGGATCTGTGAGCGGTCGGGTGCATCTTCTGCAACGCCGCTGATCACCAGGTCTTTTGTCCCGCCGATCTTCAGCGTCTTGCCCATAGGGTCTTCATCCCCGAAATATTTTTTTGCAGCGGAGCGGGTGATCACCACCTTGCCGGGAGCATCCAGCGCAGTACGCGGATCACCCTTGAGCAGGGGAAAGGAGAACATGGAAAAGAAAGCCGAATCCGCAAACAGGAAGTTCTTTTCTTCGAACATCTGGTTTTCATAACGGATGACGGAAGGATATTTGAGCGTACGTGCATACGACTCCACTTCCGGGAAGGTACGCCTGAACGCGGGACCAACCTTGGTTCCTGTGTTGGCGGTTTTGGTTACGGCATCGCCGAAGTTGTATTCCCAGGTAACACGGGCAATGCGGTCCGCGTTTTTATGAAAGCGGTCGAAGCTCAGCTCGTGCCAGATATAGATACCTACCAGCAGGCAACAGGTGATGCCGATGGCGAGACCCGTAAGGTTGACGATGCTGTACAACCTGTTCTTCTGGAGATGCCGCAGGGCGATCTTGAAATAATTCCGGATCATGGTTAAAGGTTTTATTCGGTGCGTAAATTTTTTATGGGATTGGCCAGCGCGGCCCTCATGGTTTGAAAGCTCATGGTGAACAGCGCAATGAGCAGGGCCACTACCGCAGCTACCAGGAACACCCACCAATGGATATTCACTCGGTAAGCAAAGTCCTGCAGCCAGCTATCCATCGCCCACCAGGCTATGGGGAAAGCAATGACGGCCGCCACCACTACCAGCTTCAGGAATTCCTTCGACAGCATGGCAACGATGCTGCCCACGCTGGCGCCCAGCACCTTCCTGATCCCTATCTCTTTTATCCTTTGCTGCGCCGCATACGTAGCCAGCCCGAATAATCCAAGACAGGCAATAATGATGGTCAGCAGCGCCACGGAAAGAAAGATCACCTGCCGCTTCTGGTCCTCGCGGTAGAACAGGTCCCACTGCTTGTCGAGGAAGTTGTATTCAAAGAGATGGGAAGCATCCACTTTCGCCAGCACGGCTTTCATCTGGTCAATGGTTTCCTGCAGGTTGCCGGTACCCACGCGGACGGTGAAGTAATCTATGTTGTGAACGGGATTTCTTTTCCAGGCCACTACCATCGGCGCTACTTTTTCGCGGAGCGAACGGAAGTTGAAGTCTTTTACGATGCCTATCACCTGTGCACGGAATGGCTGCTCCAGGATGGAAGCGTTGCCGCTGAAAGCCACCGACGGAACTTCTATCACCTGTCCCGAAGGTTCGGATATTCCTAGCATCTGCGCCGCCGATTCGTTGATCATCACCGAAGTGGAATCCCCCGCATCGGCCCTGAAGTTCCTTCCGCTCAGCAGCTTTACCTGGAAGGTATTGAGGAACTGCTCGTCAGCCACCATGTAGTACACGTCCTCTCCCGGTGTGGTCATCCGGCCTTCGGACCTGAGCTTTACTTTAGGAATTACCTTCCACTCGCCGGGCACCCTTGAAGTAGCGCTGACCGACTGCACCGAAGCAATTTTGCCGAACTCCGATTTAATGGCTTCCGCCGATCGTCTTACCGCCCCGCTGTTGATGTCTACTACCAGCAGTTGTTCCTTGTTAAAGCCCATGTCGCGGTTCTCCACGTATTTCAGTTGCTGGTACACGATCATGGTAGCCACGATCATGATGATGGAAAGCGCGAACTGGAACACCACCAGCACGCGGCGCACGGACAACTGGCTGCCTACGCCGGTGATCTTGTTCTTCAATAATAAATAAGGCTTGAGGCGCGACTGCACCAGGGCTGGATAAATACCCGAGATGATGCTTACGATAATTACCACCAGAACTACACCGGCCCACAGCCGCCAGTCCGTATTAAAATCAAGCGAAAGCTTCTTCTCGGTAAATGCATTGAAGCGGGGCAGCAGCAGTTTTATAAAGGCCAGCGACAGCACCAGGGAAATAACCGTCACCAGCGAAGCTTCTGTCAGGAACTGTCTTACCAGGTTGCCCTGCGAAGCACCGGCCACTTTCCGCACCGCGATCTCCTTTGACCTAACCGCAAAACGTGCGGTGGTGAGATTCATATAATTGATGCAGGCAATAAGCAGCACAAAGAGCGCTACGATGCCAAACACGTACATGTGCATAAGGTTTCCGGCACTGCCCATTTCTCCTTCCAGTCCCGCAGAGTGAAAATGTATATCACGAAGCGGTTGCAGGATGAATGAACTCTTCGGCTGTTCTGCCGTCCGTTTGGATGCCGTAAGAGCGTTCAGGCGTGAAGCAATCTGCGAAGCGTCCGCGCCTTCGCGAAGCTGGAGATAAGTAACGAATGAATTGGAGCTCCAGTCTGCCTGTGCAAACTTCATGAAGTCCGCGGAGGCATAAAGCGTTGCTTCGGAGAACAGTATGTTGAACTTGAGGTGCGAGTTGTCGGGAATGCTGATCACGGCCGTTACACGGTGCGGGATGCTGTCGCCATCGGTCACCAGGGTTTTGCCTACGGCGTTTGTGGTGCCGAATATTTTCAGGGCTGTTTCATCGGTCAGAACCGCGGTATGGGGCTCGTTCAGCGCCGTTGCCGCATTGCCCTGCAGAACAGGAAAGCTGAACATGGTGAAGAAGGAAGCATCACCAATAAAGTAAGACTCGTAAAACACGTTCGTTCCTTCCCCCGCGGAAACGTTTACGCGGCCAAGCATGCTGAAACGCGTGGCGCCTTCCACGCCGGGCAGGCTCTTGCGGGCTCCTTCCGAAATATTAAAAGCCGTGGACACCACCTTTGACTGCTTTCCGTCCGCCGATGTTTTTGCTTCCACCACGCGGTAAATGGAGCCGGAGCTTTTGTGGAAAGCGTCGTAGGTCAGCTCATCGAATATGTACAGCGCAATCATCAGGAAGCAGACAAGCCCTGTGGTCAGCCCGAAGATGTTGATGAAGGTGAAGGTCTTTTGCTTCAGAAGATTGCGGAACGCGAATTTGATGTGATTCCCCAGCATACATTTGGTTTTTGGATGAAGAACTGTTTACTCGGTCCTTAAGTTTTTTACGGGATTGGCCAATGCCGCCCGGACAGCCTGGAAGCTGACGGTGATCAGCGCCAGCACGATGGCAAACAATCCTGCCGCCGCGAATATCCACCAGCTCAGATCCACGCGGTAAGAGAAGTCCTGCAGCCATTTGTGCATGAAGTACCAGGCCAGCGGCGAAGCCACCAGCAGGGCCACTGCAACAAGCTTCAGGAAGTCTTTCGACAGCAGGAACACGATGCTGCCGGCGCTTGCGCCCAGCACCTTGCGGATGCCTATTTCTTTTATTTTACGCACTACCACAAAGGCGATCAGCCCCCACAGCCCGATGCAGCAGATGAAGATGGAAATAACCGAGAAAGCCTTGAACAGGTTAAAGTCCCTCGTCTCCTGCTCGTAACTTTCGGCAAGCGTTTCATCAATAAAGCGGAGCTCGTAAACGCTTTCGGGGTATACCTGCTTCCAGGCAGAAGCAATGTGCTGAAGCGAGGAAGAAAGAGCACCCGGGCTGATGCGAATGCCCGCGGCATAGTAGAAGTAAGGAAACGGCATCAGCCCCACCGATGGAATGTTCTCATGCAGCGAGCTCGTATGAAAATCCTTTGACACTCCTACAATAGTGGGACTGTAATCATTTATACCGATGGTTATCTGCTTGCCAAGCGCTTCGGCGGGTGATTTGAAGCCCAGTGTTTTCACCAGCGTTTCGTTCACCACGATGGTCTGGCCCAGGTTCTTCTCCTCTCCCGCATGAAACCATCTTCCCGCCACAAGCTTCATATCGTAGGTCTTGAGGTATTCCCTATCAGAGGGAATGATACTCACATTGTAGTCGGCATCCTTGGGCAGGCCGGGAGCACTAAGGCTGGTGCTGAAGCCATTTTCAGAAATAGGAGCGCCCAGGCAGAATGAGAAGCTCTCGATACCGGCCTGGTTCTGAAGCAGGCTGCGGAATTTTTCTATACGGGCGCTGTCCGGCTCCGGCAGGGCCACTTCCACCACGGAGTCCTTATTAAAGCCCAGCTCCTTGCTGTACGAGTAGTGCATCTGCCGCGCAATAACAATGGTGCAGATAATGAGCACTATGGATGTGGTGAACTGGAACACTACGAGCCCCTTGCGCAGCAGGGCAGATGAGCGTCCCGGCGTAACAAGCTGGTTCTTCAGCGATACGATGGGATTAAAGCCGGCCAGTATCAGCGCAGGGTACACGCCGGAAATAAAGCTCACCAGCAGCAGCCCTCCAACAGCACCGGCAATAAAGCCGGGACGAAGCATCAGGTCCGTGGGTATGGATTTGTCCAGCATCTGGTTCACCGTGGGCAGCAGCAGCAGGGCCAGCATCACCCCAATGATGGCAGCCACCGTAGTAAGCACCAGCGTTTCCAGCATGTAATGAAGGAAAAGCTGCATCCTTGTGGCGCCGATGGTCTTGCGTATGCCCACTTCCTTCGATTTGGCGAAGGCAAAGGAAGTGGAAAGATTGATATAGTTCACGCAGGCGATCAGTATGATAAAGCCACCGAGCAGTATAAGCATGGTGAGGTAGCGGGGACTTACCGTATAGGAAGGATTGCTGGCCTCGAATACGGGATCGAAATGGATCTGCTCCAGCGGCTGCAGGTAAAGCACATCCCGCTTGTCCCTTTCGTTTTCACCGTTCTTCTGCACGATGGACTTCAGGGCGCTCTCCGCCGCCTTTACATCCGAGGGATTGTTCAGGCGCAGGTAGCAATAGCCACCGCTGACCACGCCCCACTGGTCGAAGCCTATGCCGCCGTTGAACTCCGGTGTAAGGGAAGAATAGGAAACGATCATGGTGAAAGGCAGGTGGGAAGATGCCGATACGTCTTTAATAACGCCAGCCACCTCCACGTCCACACGGTTGTCGAGGCGGATGGTGCGGCCCACGGGATCGGCGGAGGCAAAGTAGCGGCGTGCCGTGGCTTCCGTGAGCAGGGCTTTGCGTGGCTCCATCAGCGCGGCCGCGGGATTGCCGCTGATGCGGAATTTCGGCACGCGGCCAAAGTCCAGCACTTTAAAGAAAAGCGAATCGGCAAACAGCACGTTCTCCTCCCTAAAGGGCGCCTGCCCTTCGATGCGTATGTTTATATCCTCCGCAAAATGTACCTGGGTGGCCTGCGCACCGGCATATTCGGCACGGAACAGGCGGGCGGTCGGGTAGGGAACGGCAGCCGAGTAATCATCCTTGCTGTCCCCGCTGGATTTCTTCACCACCCGGTAAAGCTGGTTGCCGCCGGAATGCAGGTTGTCGAAGCTTTTTTCATAACCCGAGATCATGAAGAGAAGCAGCACGGCGGCAATGCCTATCGAAAGCCCCAGCAGGTTGATGAGCGAAAAGCTTTTATAGCGCCAAAGTCCGCGGAATATCTGTTTGAAATTGTGCACGAACATAGTATTGCTTTATTCGGTCCTTAAATTTTTTACAGGGTTGGCCCTGGCTGCTCTTGCAG
The DNA here is from genome assembly GCA_036399455.1 of Flavisolibacter sp. Taxonomy (GTDB): domain Bacteria; phylum Bacteroidota; class Bacteroidia; order Chitinophagales; family Chitinophagaceae; genus Flavisolibacter. The sequence goes on from DASWNB010000622.1 coordinate 7,103, forward strand.
CCTGGAAGCCGATGGTGGCAAAGGCCACGAGCACGGCAACAACTGCCGCCGCCACAAAGGCCCACCAGGGAATAGGAATGCGATAGGCAAAATCTTCCAGCCAGCGGCTCATGGCATACCAGGCCACGGGGAAGGCCAGCACGGCCGCCACCAGCACCAGTTTCAGGAAGTCGCGGGAAAGCAGGCCAACGATGCTGCTTACATCTGCGCCCAATACCTTGCGGATGCCTATCTCCTTTACCCGCTGGCTGATGGCAAAAGCCGACAGCCCGAACAGGCCGAGGCAGGCAATAAAGATGGCTATGAAGGCAAACACGGTAAAGATTGATCCCTGCCTCTGCTCGGCCTCGTACAGCCGCGTGAAGTTCTCGTCGAGGAAGGTGTATTCGTAAGGAACTTCGGGCAGGAATTTTCTCCAGGTATTTTCAATATGCGCCAGTGCACCGGGCAGGTTGTTGCCTGCCACCTTAACGGACAGGTTGCCAAAGCCGCCCTGCCTGGGCAGGAGCACGATTATCGGAAGAATGCGCTGGTGCATGGATTCGAAATGAAAATCGTTGAACACGCCTGCAAGCTGGCCGGTGCGGTTGCCGTATTGCATCTGCTGCCCGATGGCTTCCTGCGGCGATTTCAGTCCCAGCACCGCCAGTGCCGCTTCGTTCACCAGGAAGGAGTTGGTATCGGCCATGCCGCGTTCAGGGGCAAAGTTTCTGCCTGCCACCATCTTCACGCCATAGGTTGGAAAAAAGCCTTCATCCGCCTGCACCATTTTTATCTCGCCCCCGGCGGGAGCAAGCGAATCTCCCCTCCTGATCATGGCGCCCATGGCATCGAGCAGCCTGCCGGTAGGAATGCGCGACGAGCGGCCCAAGCTTTTGACCGAAGTGTTGGCCAGCATCTCGGCACGGAAAGCGTCATACCGCTCCGTGAGCGCCGGGTTGTAGGGAAGCGTCACCACGTGCTCGCGGTCAAATCCAAGCGATTTATTCTGCATATAGCGCAACTGGCGGAACACCACCACCGTGCTTACAATTAATATGATGGAGATGGAGAACTGCACTACTACCAGCGCCTTGCGCATGGATATGCCTCCGCCGCCTACTTTCACCACGCCTTTCAGCACCTTTACGGGTTGGAAAGAAGAAAGGAACAGGGCGGGATAGATCCCTGAAATGATTCCCACTACGAAAGGCACCAGCAGCAGCGGCAGGATGATCTCCCAGCGCAGCAATT
>DASWNB010000623.1:0-5293 GCA_036399455.1 Flavisolibacter sp.
GTTTACAAGGCAAACCGCTGGCAGTGCGCCGATGACGTACCACAAAAGCTTGTCGCCACCCTGGGCCGCATTATCGAGGAAAGAACAGGGGAGCAGCCGGACCGCAGGAGATAGTTTGGGAAGCTGCGAGTTTTTAGCTGCGAGTTGCGAGACGATGGCGCAGGGAAGCTGTTGGCTGATAGCTGTTAGCCCGTGGGGCATAGCTGCCAGCAGCAGGTTCCTCCCAGCATAAATTGCGCAAATCCTTCGTTATCTGGCCTGCTAACAGCCAACAGCTATCAGCCAACAGCTTTTCCCTGAGCTTGCAGCTAATAACCCGCATCTCCCCAAATTTCCTATCTTCCAGTTACAGACCCGGAGCCAGAACTGACCAAGAATTTGCAGCGGCAGGCAACCGTGAGTTACCAACTTACGTATTCATCAATAATCCAGGTCAATTTGGAACTTCTTCAAACCATCAACGGCTGCTTAGAAGGAAACCCGAAAGCCCAGCAAAGGCTTTACGAGGTGTACTATGGCTATTGCCTGAAAACCGTCTTTCGCTACATATATCATTATGATAAGGCGGCGGATGTGGTGAACGATGGCTATGTGAAGATATTCCGCAACCTGGGCCGCTTCCAGTACATTGACCTCGAAAGCCTCGAAAGAAGCCTTATGGGCTGGATGAGGGCTATCATGGTCAATACCTCCATCGACTACCTCAGGAAAAACAACTTTCTTCCCGTGATAGGCCTTATCCCCGAAACGGTTTGGGGGATGGAAGATAAAACCCAGTCCTCCGACCAGAGCCTGCTGTACAAGGAACTGGTAAAAGAGATCAAAAAGCTGCCGCCTTCTTACCGGGTAGTTTTCAATATGTACGTGATCGACGGCTTCACCCACCAGGAAATAGCCAACCAGTTGGGAATATCAGTAGGCACTTCAAAGTCCAACCTCTCAAAAGCCAGGGCCATATTGCAAAAAATTATACGAAACAACGACCGTGAAATAGCTTATGCCGCTTCCGAATGACGATATGGATGAATTGATGCGCAGGGCTGCCGAAGAGTACCCCCTGAAAACCGGCCCGGGTGACTGGAACGCAGTCAAAAAAGCCCTGGATGCCGAAGCCCCCCCTGTGTCCGGCAGGAAAAAGGACAATCGCCGCTTCCTGTGGCTTCTTCTTTTGCTGCCCCTGGGTCTCATCTGCAACCGCTACCTGGGCTTTGCTCCAGGCAACGATGAAGCATACACCGAGAGAAAAGCGCCTGTGCCATCCCTCAGTCCCGGTGAAAACGGCGCTCCCCCCAAACGGACCCCCACACCCGGAACAGGCCGGCAGGAAGAGCCCCGTCTTCAAGCGGAGCAGCCTTCCATCGTACAACCGGGAATCCCCGGCGCTTCCGGTGACCAGCCCCTGGCAGATAAAGAACAAGCCCTGGTAAACAGAAACCAATCTCCCATCTCCAATAAAAACATTATACAGCAGCAGCAACCATCGGAAAGAAGAACGGCTACGACTGCAAAAGCTAAGGCCACAAAACAAAAAACCACAAAGCCCGTAATCAAGTCATCCACACCGGAGGCTGACAACAAGGAGAAGGTTTATACCCGTAAGGAAAAAGAAGGCAGCTCAACCGGGCAGGAGGGAACACCGCCACCAGCAACAACAGCCGCAGTTACAAAGGAAAACGCCGTATCTGCCCTGGAGAAATATCCCTCCGCGGATACCGCCGCCGTGCAGGGGCAGCCAAAAGAAGCCATAACGGAACAGCACACAGCATCAACGCCTATAGCCCCGGATTCCGTCACCGCCGCCGTTGCAACCAATGAAAAAGGTGCGAAGAAAAAAGACAAAAGATTTTACCTGGGCCTGCTGGCCGCAGGCGATGCCACCACCATCCGCTTCCAGAAGGTGGACCACATGGGAACAGGCTACGGCGCTCTTGCGGGCTATGAGCTGAACAGCAAATGGAGCATCGAAGCCGGCGTGCTTTCCGTGAAAAAAGAATACTATACAGATGGGCGCCATTTCAACACCTCGAAGATCTATGTGCCCCAAAACACGCAGATCACATCGGTGGAAGGAAACTGCCGCATGATTGAAATCCCTGTTGCGGTAAAGTACAATTTTGGCAGCGGCAGGAATTCATGGTTTGGTACGGCAGGAATATCTTCCTACCTGATGAAGGCAGAGCATTATTCCTACATGTACTATTATCCTTTGACCGGACAGTCCGTGGAGCGTTACCGTTCCTATTCCAACTCGTCCAACCACTTTATTGCTTCGGCGCTTCTTTCCGGCGGCTACCAGTTCCGCCTTGGCCGCCACAGCACTTTCCGCCTCGAACCCTATGTAAAAGTTCCTCTCAAGGGCCTCGGCATCGGCTCCCTCCCTCTCTTCAGCACGGGCCTCCAGGCAGGCTTTACGAGGAAGCTGTTTTAGGAGGGTAGAAGGCGAAAGGTGTAAGGTAAAAGACTCTTAGGTGCGGTCAGTTTTTACAAGATGCAAGCCGTTGCTGAATAAAGAAATATTCAATGCTCAATACTCAATTTTCAAGTGGTCTCTGAATTGAAAACCCCTTGGCAATTGAACATTGAACATTGAACATTGAACATTGAATATTGAATATTTTCTTCTTCTAAACCACCGTACGCCAGTAAAGACTATTCGCTCTAAAGGACCTTCTACCTTTTACCTTACACCTTCTACCTCTAAAAGCAACCCTGCCCTGTGCAACTACGTATTGAATGGAATAATCGTTTCGAATGAACAGGCCTTCAGTTGTACAGGAAGAAAATCTTGCACTTTTTACCGACCCTCTATTGCGAAAGGCCGGAACCGCCCTGGCGGTAGCTGCCGTGCTGCCCATACGTTCGCCGCTGGAGAAGAAGATGAACTCCTGCCTTAAGCGGGGCATTGATCTTTTTGTTTCCTCCCTGCTCATTGTTTTGCTGCTGTCGTGGATTACGCCTGTACTGGCCCTGCTGATTGCAATAGATTCAAGAGGCCCGGTTTTCTTTTTGCAGAAGAGGAACAAAAGGAATGGACGCGTGTTCACCTGCATCAAGTTCAGGACAATGGTGGTAAACGATACCGCCGACACGCTGGCCGCCTGCCGGAACGACAAGCGCATCACCCGCATCGGCCGCATACTGCGGCGCACCCATCTCGATGAGCTGCCGCAACTGCTGAACGTGTGGTGGGGCGATATGTCGCTCATAGGCCCGCGTCCCTACATGGTGCAGGACAATATCCGTTACCAGGGTATGGTGGAGCACTATGGTGTCCGCCACCGCGTAAAGCCGGGCATCACCGGCCTTGCCCAATCTCTCGGCCACCACGGCTCCCTGCTCGACGTACAAAAAATGAAAGAGCGTGTAGAGATAGACCTCCACTACATCCATCACTGGTCCGTAGCCATGGACGTGCGTATCATCTGCCGTACGCTGCTGATGATGGCGGGGAGGAAGGATGGGGGGAAAGGAATTGGGAATTAGGAATTGGCAGCAGGCAGAAAGAAGAGAAATTTGAGGTTTGAGGTTCGTTAGGTGTGACTTTCTCTCTTTTAGGTCTCTTCACGCAGTTCGCAGCTTCTCTTACGCTTGCGCCGAAGCTTCAGCATAGGAGCACGGTTATCGGTGGCCGCTCATCGGTTATCCACTTGAAGCCTGCTGTTTAAGAACGGAAACAAAATAGATTAAACGAAAACAAGCCATCAGCTCAATAATGATAACGTTATCAAATATCCTTTCGTTACTCTCTTCCAAAGAGAAAAGAACCTTCTATACCCAAATCATTCTCGACATAACCGTAAGCTTGTTGGATGTATGTTTCCTCGCTACCCTGGTGTGGATGGCAGATGCGTTTATGCAGGGACGAAATGATACTTCATGGATTGCTGCTGTTTTTGTAGTGCTGTATGCGCTGAAGAATTTCTTTGCTTACCGGGTGATGAAGGCACAGAATGATTTTGTGTTTGGAGTGGCGGCGAGGATGTCTGCGAAGGGATTGGAGAATTACCTGTACGGCGATTATGGCAATTATGTAAATACCGATTCCTCAGTGCATGTTCGCCGCATAAGCCATCAGCCGGTGGAATTTGCGCAGCATGTGCTCAGGGGGCTTCAGCAGGTGATCGGGCAATCCGTTCTTGTGCTCATTACCGCCGCCGCCATGTTGATTTACAATGCGCAGTTGCTGGCTATGGTGCTGCTGGCGCTTCTGCCGCCTGCGGTTTATATGGGTTGGCGATTGAAGAAGAACCTCGGCGCCCTTCGTTCCCGCGTACGCTCATCCGGCGAAACAACCCTGCAGCGTCTCAACGAAGCGCTTGACGGGTATGTTGAAAGCCGTCTCTTTCACAAGGAAGGTTTTTTCCTGCACAGGTACGCAACACAACAGGGAGAAATGAACCGGCAGTTGGCAGCGCTGCAAAACGCACAGGCTCTGCCTTCAAGGCTGATGGAAGTGTTTGCCGTGGTTGGACTGTTCGCGCTGGTGCTGTTGAACAAGGCGCTGGGCAATGCTTCCGTGCCGCTTGTGACCATTGGCGTGTTCATGGCTGCCGCCTACAAGATCATTCCCGGTATAGTAAAAATATTGAGCAGCCTGGGGCAGATGAAAGCTTATTCTTTTACACTGGAAGATGGAGCGCAGGTAGGAGATAAGAAAAAGACGGCTGACGCTGGCGGGAAGATACACTCGCTGGAACTTTCCGGCATCTGCTTCAGCTATGAAGGCCGTGCCGTGCTGGATGGTCTCCATTTAAGTCTTGCACCCGGTGAAATGGTGGGTGTGTCTGGAGCATCGGGAAGGGGCAAGACTACGCTGGTGAACCTGCTGCTGGGTTTCCTGGAGCCGGAGGGTGGAAGCATCAGGGTGAACGGCAGCGTGTTGTCGCAGCAGGAGCGGCAGGCGTGCTGGAAGCGCATCTCCTATGTAAAGCAGCAGCCTTTTTTTATACACGATACCCTTTCCGCCAACATAGCATTGGGAGAGGAGAAAAGTGAAGACGAGCGGTTCGGTTCGGCCATCAGCGCCTCGGGTACAGGTGTTTTGTTGAATGATGATTCACGCATCGTGGGAGAGAAGGGAAGGAACGTAAGCGGGGGCCAGCGGCAGCGCATAGCCTTTGCCCGCGCCTTGTACAAGGACTGCGACCTGCTCATCCTCGACGAGCCCTTCAGCGAGCTGGATAAAGCCGCCGAGGAAGAAGCGCTTGCCCATTTGCAGCAGCTTGCCCGCGCGGGCAAGATGATACTGCTGATCACCCACAACGGCCACAGTCTTTCTTTTTGCAATAAAGTG
>DASWNB010000624.1:0-2549 GCA_036399455.1 Flavisolibacter sp.
CTAATACACATATTATTGCTTACGAGAGAAATTGAAAGTACGAATTATTTCCCAAGCTCAGCATTCCTGCAGGGTATTTATATAAAATTTTTTTTATGTTTCTTTCAGGCGGCAGGAAGGCTGTTAGCCTGTAGCTGCTGGCTGTCAGCAGAGCAGCATAAAGCAACAGGCCTGGCGCAAAAGATGAACAGGAGTGCAATGATCGTAGCTGAACGTGAACAAGCCACCAGCCAACAGCCAACAGCCAATAGCCATCAGCCATCAGCTTCTCCACGCTTGCAGTCCATCTTTCCTATATTTATGCTGCTCCAAAAACATCTTTCATGAAAAGAATTCTCCTGGCAGTTCTTTGCCTTCCAACAATGGTTTCTGCGCAAAAACAGGTAACGCCTACACCGGACAAGCTTTGGGGAGAATTGTTTGCAGCAGTGCAGATAACAAGGGGCAATGGACGATAACAAGACCTTCGTGGACATGGTGCCGCAGTTCAGTCCTGAAGTCATTATGAAAAGATACGGGCAGTTGAAGCAGAAAGATTCCGCCTCCCTGCGGGCCTTTGTTCTGTCCAACTTCTACCTGCCCTCGCCGCCGCAGGTGAATGTCAGGGAAGGACTGCCCCTGAATGAACATCTTACTGAATTATGGAGCAGCCTTACCCGTAAGGCAGATAAAAAGACGGCCAACAGCTCGCTGCTGCCTCTGCCCGGCCCCTACATTGTTCCGGGCGGACGGTTTCGTGAGATTTATTACTGGGACAGCTACTTCACCATGCTCGGCCTCTCAGCCACCAACCGCTATGACCTTATAGAGAACATGCTCGATAATTTCAAATGGCTCATCGACAACTACGGACATATCCCCAACGGCAACAGGAACTATTACCTGAGCCGTTCGCAGCCGCCCTATTTTGCATTGATGGTTGACCTGCTGGCGCAGAAGAAAGGCAGCAGCGTTTACCGCAAGTACTACAAGGCCCTGGTAAAGGAGTACAACTGGTGGATGCAGGGAAGCGCCAGGCTGAAGCCTGGAGAAAGCCATCGCCGCGTGGTGAAATTACCTGACGGCTCCGTCCTCAACAGGTACTTCGACGACAAGAGAGCGCCCCGTGAAGAATCTTACGTGCAGGACGTCCACACCGCCAGGGAGTATGTAAACGGGGACAACATGGCTTACACGAACCTCCGTGCAGGAGCCGAAAGCGGATGGGATTTCAGCAGCCGCTGGTTTGCCGATACATTGCACCTGAACACGATCGAAACCACACACATTATTCCCGTTGACCTGAATGCACTGCTCTATACTTATGAAACGATCCTCCAAAAAGCGGCTGTAGCTTCAGGAGAAAAACCGGGCCCGTATGCCGGGAAGGCAAAGCAAAGAAAGGAAGCCCTGCTGAAATACTGCTGGAACGAAGAGCTGGGCTTTTTCTTTGATTATGATTTTATTGATGGAATGACAACCAACCGCTGGTCGGCGGCGGGTGTGATGCCCCTGTTTGCAGGCATAGCTGCAAAGGAGCAGGCGGATGCCGTTCACCGCCATCTTCGCAATAAGTTCCTGAGAGACGGCGGCATCGTGACCACGCTTTACCACACCGGCCAGCAGTGGGATGCTCCCAACGGATGGGCGCCGCTGCAATATCTTACCGTGCAGGGCCTGATCAACTACGGCTACAACGATCTCGCCTCCACCATCACTACTCGCTGGATGGCCGTCAACGAGAGGGTGTTCTCTGCCACCAGCCGCATGATGGAAAAATACAATGTTGAAAATATCACCCTCGAAAGCGGCGGCGGCGAATACCCTACCCAGGATGGCTTCGGCTGGACCAACGGAGTGTATTTGAAGTTTTTTCAAATGACGAAGGCGGGGAATCCCGAAGGCGCCAGGAACACGAAGGAGCGCTAGGCCCCGGGTTTCTTCTTGTTCCTTGCGCCTTGGTGGTTATGCACCCGCCTTCTGCTCGAACACAGATGACAATTGCTGTTGAATTTCGTTGTACCGTTGCCTGTCCACTATATAGAAAGAAAACCAGTCGCCGTCGGCTTTAAAATCCAGTTTGGGCGACCAGATGGCGGCAATGCTCATTCGCCTTGAAAGCTTCACATCATTCAAATCCGACACCGCACACTCAAGGGACTTCAGCTTCAAAAATTGGGTATAGTAGGTAATGAAAACCCTGCCGCTACGGATAACAAACGTATCCACATACCTGTCATCAACAAGAAGCCTTGACATGATAAGACAGAACGCCAGCGCCGTATGCATGAATGCGCTGAAAGTAGACATACCGATGAGAAAACTGATCACCAGGAAAATCACAAAAAGTATCGGCAGTCCAAACGAGCGAAGGAATACCTGGAGTTTCATTGCAGATGAATTAAGTGCTTAAAGATAGTCCACGACTCACAGCCGCAAGCCATAAGCCATAAGCCATAAGCCATAAGTCATAAGTCCCAAGCCATAAGTCGTAAGTCTAACGACCCATCGAAGTAAATCTTCTTCCGTAACGACTCGTCTGTGGAACGTGGACCGTGGACTGTGGACGT
>DASWNB010000625.1:0-1865 GCA_036399455.1 Flavisolibacter sp.
CAGCCCGCACTCCTTGTGCGAAGCTTCCCACCACCACCTCCCGGCGCGGGGGTCCTCTCCTTCTTCGATGGCGCGGGTGCAGGGGGCGCATCCTATGCTTACAAAGCCTTTATCGTGCAGGGGATTGCAAGGCACGGAATATTGCCCTATGTATTGCATGATCTCATCGTACGACCAGTGCAGCAGGGGGTTGATCTTGTATATTTTCCTGTCCTCCAGCCATTCCACCACGGGTACCTGCTTGCGGAAGTCGGTCTGCGCCGCCCTCAACCCAGTGATCCATACGGATGCGTTCTGCAGGGCCCGGTTCAGGGGCTCCACCTTGCGTACGTTACAGCAGTTCTGGCGGAGCTGCACCGATTCGTAAAACAGGTTCACGCCATGCCCGCTTACCATTTCCTGCACCTGTTGTGCCTGCGGGAAATAGACTTCAATGCGGCGCTTGTAGCGGGCACGGGTCTTTTCCAGCGTTTCGTAGGCCTCGTTGAACAGGCGGCCGGTGTCGATGGTGAAGATGTCGATGGCTATGTCGTGGCGGGCAATGATGTCGGTCAGCACCTGGTCTTCCTGGCCCAGCGAGGTAGAGAACCTCACCGCGCCGGGGAACAGGACGGACACCTGCTTCAGGGCTTCCTCTACCGGTAAGTCCCTGAAGCTGTCCCGGAGTTTTTCCAAGTATAGCATGAACCCTATTTATTGGGTTGAGGTGTATAACGGAGGTAAGGCTTCACCACCTTTACTCCCTTGGGGAATTTCTTGATGGCGTCCTCGGTACTTACCGCCGGAACTACGATCACGTCCTGGCCTTCTTCCCAGTTGGCAGGAGTAGCCACGCTGTAGTTGGCGGTGAGCTGAAGCGAATCGATCACGCGGAGCACTTCAAAGAAGTTGCGGCCGGTGGAAGCGGGATAAGTGATCATGAGCTTTACCAGCTTGTCGGGACCGATGATGAACAGCGAACGCACGGTAGCGGTGGCCGATGCGTTGGGATGGATCATATCGTAGAGTGTCGCCACTTCGCGGTTTTCGTCGGCGATGATGGGGAAGTCCACGTTGCAATTCTGGGTTTCGTTGATGTCCTGCACCCAGCCGTGGTGCTTATCCAATGGGTCGACGCTTACGGCCAGCACTTTTACATTACGCTTCGCGAATTCTTCCTTGAGCAGGGCGGTCCTTCCCAGTTCGGTGGTGCACACGGGAGTGTAATCGGCGGGATGGGAGAACAGCACGCCCCAGCTATCGCCGAGGTATTCATGGAAGCCTATTTCACCTATTGTTGTCTGCGCCCTGAAATCAGGGGCTTTATCGCCTAATCGTAAACTCATATTTCCTGGATTTAAGATGGTAAAAGTACGGGAATAGGTATACTCTACCAAATGAGTAGGGTTTTGGTTCCTGTTTGTAGTTTCTTGTTTCTGATTTCTCGCTCTTTAGGTGGGGCGGTTTCTTCTTATAGCAAGGCCGCCGTAGTAGGAACTTTTTTAATTTAACCGCAAAGGAACGCAAAGGGATTTCACGCAGAGGCGCAAAGGAAAGGCAAAGAAGCGGTCGTTTGAACTACAGCTTTTCCCTTCCTGTTTCTTTCTGTGTTCCCACGCCTCAGGAGTTATAAACATAAGAAGAGCGCAAGAAGGCCTTAAGCGGCCTTAGAGTTTTTAGGAGCTTGCGACCCTTCTCCTATGTTTGCCTTTTCTTCAGAAGATTACTTTTCAAGGTTTTTTTAGAGCAATAGATTTGATTTTTAGGATGTGAAAAAGGGGTGAGAGCGCAGGCCTTCTTAGCAATTCAATGCTCACGCAAAGATATCGCCTCACCCTTTTTTCATCTCTTCAGACTCTGAACAGAATGTAAGGAAGGCTGCCCGG
>DASWNB010000626.1:0-1598 GCA_036399455.1 Flavisolibacter sp.
CACCGTTACGGGTGCTTCAAGTATGCGCTGCGGCGTACGGCTGGCAGCTACCACCACTTCCTGTCCCAGGATAGAGCCGGGTACCAGGCTTACTTCTACCGCGGCAGATGCGCTGCTGACGATTACTTCCTGCTGTTCAAAGCCAATTGAGCTGATGACCAGCGTTGCGGGCAGGTTGGCGACGCTGAGGCGGAAATTACCGGTAGCATCGGTAGTGGTGCCCTGTGTGCCTCCTTTTACCGAAACGGAGACGGAAGCAATGCCTTCGCCTGTAAGAGAGTTCCTTACAGTACCGGATACCGTGGTCTGTGCCCATGCCGTAGTTAGTGTAAGCATGAATGCTGCGAAGAGCGCAGCAGAAAAGAGAAAGCCTTTCCTCATAAGTTGAAATTTTGTTTTGGAGATCGCAATCGTTGGCGTGTACGGGCATGTCCGAACCTGCCACACCTTTTGATTCGGGCGGAAAAATACGCATTACGGTTATTAAAGAGAAATTTAATTTCTATGATTTTGAACAAGTTGTTGAAATGTTTAAACCCCTTGCCTACCCGAAAAAACAACGCTTGTTTAATTTCGGGGCATGGCTCCACTGCGGTTTCCCGATCAAACGAATTTCTACAGGGGTAAGGTAAGGGATGTGTACACCATCGGCGAACGCCTGCTGGTGATGATCGCATCGGACCGTATCTCCGCCTTCGATGTCATCCTCCCCCGCCCCATCCCGTATAAAGGACAGGTGCTCAACCAACTGGCCGCTTATATGCTGCAGGCCACCAGGGACATCTGCCCTAACTGGCTTCTCCTTTCGCCAACAGCCAATTCCTCCATCGGCTACAGGTGCGAGCCTTTTAAAGTGGAAGTGGTGGTTCGCGGACATCTCTGCGGCCATGCCTGGCGCACTTACAGCAGCGGGCAGCGTATCCTTTGCGGCGCCCTCATGCCCGATGACCTGAAAGAGAACGACGCCTTCCCCCAGCCGCTCATCACCCCCTCTACCAAAGCGGAGCAGGGACACGATGAAGATTTTTCCGAAGAAGAGATATTGAGGCAGGGACTGGTTACGGGTGAAGAATGGGAGCAGATAAAGACGTATGCCCTGGCGCTGTTTGCCCGCGGGCAGGAGCTGGCCCTCAGGCAGGGTCTTATCCTGGCCGATACCAAGTACGAGTTCGGAAAGCTGGACGGCCGCGTGATGCTGATGGATGAAATCCACACCCCCGATTCCTCCCGCTACTTCTACGCCGAAGGCTTTGACGAGCGCCAGGCCCGCGGCGAAAAGCAAAAGCAGCTCAGCAAGGAGTTTGTCCGCGAATGGCTCATCGCCAACGAGTTCATGGGCAAGGAAGGCCAGACCGTTCCCGAAATGAGCGACGACTGGGTGGAAACCATCTCCAACCGTTACATAGAGCTTTATGAGAAGGTTACGGGAAGCCCGTTTCAACCGGAGCCGCTTTCAGAAGAAGAAACATTCAGCAGGATAGTGAAGGCGGTGGATGACGTGAATCGTCAATCGTGAATCGTGAATGGGTCGCTTATGGAGTGAGATGCTTTCCTGGTGCAGCAGTCTCTTTAAATTCTCAATATTCAACGCTCAATAT
>DASWNB010000627.1:0-11550 GCA_036399455.1 Flavisolibacter sp.
CGACGCCTCCGGAGTTATAAACATAAGAAGAGCGCAAAGAGAAGGCCTTAAGCGGCCTTAGGGTTTTTGGGAGCTTGCGACCCTTCTTGGCGTTCTTCGCTGGATAGTAGCCACGGAGACGCCGGAACACAGAAAGAAACAGAAAGAGAAAGAGTGCGGTTCAAACGACCGTTTCTTTGCCTTTCCTTTGCGCCTCCTGCGTGAAATCTCCTCGCGTCTTCGCGTCCTGGCGGTGAACCCCAGGAACGCTTCCACCCACGGAGGCCTCGAAGCAAGGGCCTGTGAATAATGTCTAAAGGCGATAAGCGTTTAAGCTTCGGTCTAAAGCTCGGTTATCGGTGGTCCATTACCGGTTATCCGATCCTAATGCTTCTTCTATTTCCCCCAGCTCCTCATCTGTAAACGCATAATTATCAAGAGCTTTCAGCGAATCCACCACCTGTTCGGGGCGGCTGGCGCCGATGATGATGGAGGTCATGCGGGGATCTTTCAGTATCCAGGCCAGGGACATTTGGGCAAGGGACTGGCCGCGCCTTTCAGCCAAGCTGTTGAGTCGGCGGATGGTTTGGAGGGTTTGCTCTGTAATTCCGGAAGCCTCCAGGGCCCCATTGCCGCGGCCGCTGGCGGCCCGGGAATCTTGGGGTATCCCGTTCAGGTATTTGTTGGTCAGGAGGCCCTGGGCAAGCGAGGAAAAGCTGATGCAGCCCACACCTTCAGTTTCCAATACATCCAATAGCCCGTTTTCCACCCAACGGTCGAGCAGTGAGTATTTTGGCTGGTGGATGAGAAGGGGCGTGCCCAGGGAGCGGAGCATGGCCGCCGCCTGCGTAGTTTCTTCAGGACCATAGCTGGAGATGCCCACGTAAAGCGCCTTGCCCTGCCTTACGATCAGGTCGAGGGCCGCCATGGTTTCTTCCAGCGGGGTTTCGGGATCGGGGCGGTGGTGATAGAAAATATCCACGTAATCAAGTCCCATACGCTTAAGGCTCTGGTCTAGGCTGGCCACCAGGTATTTTTTTGAGCCCCAGTCGCCGTAAGGCCCGGGCCACATGTGATAGCCTGCTTTGGAGGATATGATCAGCTCATCGCGGTAGCGGCCAAGGTCCTGCTTCAGCATCCTGCCAAAATTTTCCTCGGCGGCGCCGGACGGCGGCCCGTAGTTATTAGCCAGGTCAAAATGGGTGATGCCCGCATCAAAAGCCGTTTGGACGATCTTCCTGCCGTTTTCGTAACTATCTATATGTCCGAAGTTGTGCCAGAGGCCCAGCGAAAGCGCAGGCAGTTTAAGCCCGCTTTTACCGCACCTGCGGTACTCCATAGCGGCATAACGGCCGGGTGAGGGAGAGTAGAGCATGCTGCAAGTTAGGAGGTGAATGGTGAATTGTGAATGGTGAATGGGTCGTTTATTGGGGAAGAGGCATTATTGGGTGGGGAGTCTTTTTGGAAAATTTCAATATTCAATGCTCAATACTCAAGTATGTCCCACCGGGCATTCTGGTGGTACGCCCTTGAAAATTGAGCATTGAATATTGAGAATTAGGAAATGACTGTCTTCCACAAGTAGTGATTCTCACCTTAAAACGACCCATTCACGATTGACGATTCACGATTCCCGTCCTCACTTCTTCGGCTTATAGTCAAACGGCAGCATCGTGGCTATTTTTTCCGACCAGCTCCAGAAACCGGAGGCGAGGAGGTTGGCGGGATCGAAGTAGTTGCCGTTGGCGTGGACCTCTACCGGAGCTTCGCTGAGGAGGCGGAGCTGGGAATTCATGGCAGGTCCGGGATCGGGAAGCTGGTTGCGGTACTCGGGAGGGGCGGTGCCGTGCTTGTAGATCACCATCAGGTAGTCCCTGAAATAAAGGCCGGCAGTAACGGAATCAAGGGCAAAGGCGATGCTGTCGCCGGGGAGGACGTCTTTTCCTACTGAGTCAAAGGTGTTCGGCTGGCGCATTACGCTGTTGTAATAGGCGGCGCTGTCGCCTTTGGGCTGGACGACTATCGCGGTTTTGCCGTGCCCCATATCCATGCTCTGCGTGTGCAAATCCTTTACCCGCTGTTTTTCAAAGTTGGGGCGCTTGTGCAGTGTGCGGACCTCGAAGCCTTCCTCGATGAGACGGTTGCGGTACAGGCTGCGCATGAAGTGGAGCATGGAGCCGTAATACACATCGTCACGCCTTTCGGCCCATTTCTTTTCACGGGCGGCGCCGCTTTTCATCGGCTCGAAAAAAGGGAAGCCCTGGTAAAGCAGGTAGCCGGTCTTGTACTCGTAGCGGAACACTTCCAACTGGTAGCGGATGGTATAGCCCAGCGAACGGTTTTCTATTATCAGAGGCTCGGTGGCGTAAGCGGTAAGCTCGCCGTTCTTTTTTGATCTGCGGAAACGGATCACCTCCTTGTTCAGTATGCGGCAGCCGCTGGCATGTGCCGAGGTGCCGATGAAATTGCGCAGGAAGAAGCTCCCCCATTTTTCCCAGCCTTCTTTTTCATACGCTTCCACCACCACGTTCTCCAGCTCCTTTGCACGGGGCCTGAGGCGGATAACCAGCGTATCGGGCAGATTGCTCAGGCTAAGAGGCAGGTTGTATGTCTGGTAGCCTATTGAAGAAACGATCAGCTCAAACTTTCCCTGCGGAACGTTCAGCGCAAAGCTTCCCTGCTGCCCCGTAGTAGTACCGACCGAAGTATTATTGAGGTAAACGCTTGCTCCCGCCACGGGGCTGTTCTTTTCGGCATCCAGGACAACGCCTGTTATTAGTTTTTGAGCCCGGGCATCCGGGAAGAAGAAAAGGAGGAGAATGAGGAGAATGGGCTTCATCGTGAATCGTCAATCGTGAATCGTGAATGGGTCGTTTACAGCGGAAGATGTCTTCCTGTAGCAGAAGCCTATCTTCTTAGTACTCAATTATTCAATGCTCAATATTCAACTTCTCCCCCATTCAACTGAGATACAATATAAGAACGTCCTTGAAAATTGAGCATTGATTGTTGAATATTTGAGAAACTGCCTGCCCAGGAAAAGCTTCGGCTCCTGTAAACGACCCATTCACGATTGAGATTCACGAAAAAAGCCATCACAGTCGCGACCATGATGGCTTTTCAAAAAACGTTATCTAAATAGCTTCGCGTTTCTAAATATCTATTCTCGCATATTTTGCGTGTGATTCGATGAATTCCCGGCGGGGGGCTACCTCGTCGCCCATGAGCATGCTGAATACGCTGTCGGCAGTGGTCAGGCTGTCGATAGTAACCTGCTTCAGGGTGCGGGTTGCGGGGTTCATGGTAGTTTCCCAGAGCTGTTCGGCATTCATCTCACCAAGGCCTTTGTAACGCTGGATGTTGACGCTGTCGGGGTTCCCGCCGCCGAGGCGCTCCACCAGGGCTTTGCGCTGCTCTTCGTTGTAGGCGTAAGCCTGCTCCTTGCCCTTTTTCACCAGGTACAGGGGCGGCTGTGCGATATATACATAACCCTGGTCTACCATTTCCTTGAGGTAACGGAAGATGAAGGTGAGGATGAGCGTGGCAATGTGGCTTCCGTCCACGTCGGCATCGGTCATGATGATGAGCTTGTGGTAACGGAGCTTGGTCAGGTTGAGGCCTTTGGGATCGTCGGGGGTGCCTACGGTTACTCCCAGTGCCGTATAGATGTTGCGGATTTCTTCGCTTTCGTAAATCTTGTGCTCCATGGCCTTTTCCACGTTCAGGATCTTACCGCGGAGCGGGAGGATGGCCTGGAAGCTGCGGTCGCGGCCCTGCTTGGCAGTACCACCGGCCGAGTCGCCTTCCACCAGGTAAAGCTCGCATTTCTTGGGGTCGCGTTCGGAGCAGTCGGCCAGCTTGCCCGGGAGGCCGCCGCCGCTGAGGACGGACTTGCGCTGAACCAGCTCGCGGGCCTTGCGGGCTGCCGCCCTGGCCTGTGCGGCCAGTATCACCTTGTTGATGATGTTCTTGGCTTCGCGGGGATTTTCCTCCAGGTAAGCTTCCAGCACGCGGGACACGGTGGAATCCACCACGCCGGCCACTTCGCTGTTACCCAGCTTTGTCTTGGTCTGTCCTTCAAACTGCGGCTCGGGAACCTTTACGGAGATGATGGCGCTCAGGCCTTCGCGGAAGTCGTCGCCCTCGATGGTTACCTTGGCCTTTTCGAAGAGACCCTGCTTGTCGCCATAGCTTTTGAACACGCGGGTAAGGGCCCTGCGGAAGCCGGCCACGTGGGTGCCGCCTTCTATGGTGTTGATGTTGTTTACGTAGGAGTAAATATGCTCGTTGTAGCCGGTGTTGTAGGTGGTGGCTACTTCAACCGCCACGTTGGTCTTTTCGTCGCGGCCTTCCACGTACACTACTTTGGGGAGAATCGGTGTCCTGCCTGCATTGCTGTCCAGCAGCTCCACGAATTCCACGATACCGCCTTCGCTGAAGAAGGTTTTGGAGTAGGTCAGTCCAGTTTCCTCGTCCTTTTCACGGAGGTCGTGCAGGGTAATAATGATGCCCCTGTTGAGGAAAGCCAGCTCGCGGAGGCGGCCTTCCAGTATATCCTTGTTGTAAACGTTGGAGGTGAAGATGGTTTCATCGGGCCAGAAGTGAACTGTGGTGCCTGTGTTTTCCGAGGCGCCTATTTCGCGGACGGGGTATTGGGGTACGCCGATGCGGTATTCCTGCTCGAAGAGTTTTCCTTCGCGGCGGACGGTTACGTGGAGGAGAGAGCTGAGTGCGTTCACGCAGCTTACGCCCACGCCGTGCAGGCCGCCGGATACCTTGTAGCTGCCCTTGTCGAACTTGCCGCCGGCATGAAGCACGGTCATTACAACTTCCAGGGCGGAGCGGCCTTCCTTGGCGTGGATGCCGGTGGGAATACCACGGCCATCGTCCTCCACGGAAATGGAATTGTCCTCGTGTATGGTTACGATAATGTTCTTGCACCAGCCGGCCAGGGCTTCGTCGATCGAGTTGTCCACCACTTCATAAACGAGGTGGTGAAGTCCTTTCACGCCAATGTCGCCGATGTACATGGCGGGACGCTTACGCACTGCTTCAAGCCCTTCAAGGACCTGGATGGAGTCGGCGCCATACGATGGTGAGGCAACCGGTGGCGGGGTTGATGCTAAGGTGTCTAAGATATCGCTCATTTTATTGGGAAAATTTAGGGTGCCCGCAGCTACGGGGCTATTCCTGCAAATGTACCGAAAATCAGCGGGTTACCCAATGTATTTGGTGTTAAAAGCGAGGGGAAAATGTGGATAAATCCAAGGGTTTGAGGTTTGAAGTTTGAGGTTTGAAGTTCGTTAGGTGGGACACTCCGTTTTCTTTGCAAAATCTCTGTGGCTTTGAGCTTCTTTGGATAACCACGAAGGCGCGGGACACGGAGGTTTCACTAAGGGAGGGAAGAGGAGAAGCGGTTTGAATTATAAGCTTTTCCTTTGTGCTTCTCTTTGTCTTCCGGCGGTCTGTAACTATTGCCAGCAAAGAGCACGGAGTAAGGTAGCAAGCTCCCAGTTTTTGCGCCGCAAAGCGCTCCCCGTGTACTTGCTGTTTAAGCACTTCTGGAGCTTCGGGACATTACATTACAAGGAACACAAAGTAAAAGATTGTAGTTCAGGAACTCCCTTCCTTTCCTCCTCTTTGTGAACCCTTCGTGTCTCCGCGTCTTCGTGGCTACCAGAAAAGCGCCAGCTAAGAGAGTTTGCAATAAAAAATGACTGGTACATCTAAGGAACTTCAAACCTCAAACCTCAAACTTCAAACTCAAAGATTAACCTTCTCCGCCATGAGCTGCTTTACGATGTTTTCCAGCTCGTGGATGCGTTTTTCCAGTTGGGGGAGGTTGCGGAAGACGGCCTGGCTGCGGAGGGCAGCAGTGTAGTCGGCGGCGGGGGAGCCGGTGACGGCGCTGTAGGGTTCCTTGAGCGATTTGCTTACGCCGCTCTGGGCGTTGATCTTGGAGCCGTCGGCGATCTGGATATGGCCTACAAGGCCTGCCTGCCCGCCGATCATGACGTTGCTGCCGATCTTGGTGGAGCCCGATACGCCTGCCTGGGCGGCAATAACGGTGCTGTGGCCCACTTCCACGTTATGGGCTATCTGGATAAGGTTATCCAATTTGGCGCCGGCCCTGATGCAGGTAGAGCCCATGGTGGCCCTGTCGATGGTGGTGTTGGCGCCTATCTCCACGTGGTCTTCGATCACCACGTTGCCGATCTGGGGCACTTTCTTGAAGGAGCCGTCTGCCTGCGGGGCAAAGCCAAATCCGTCGCCGCCGATGACCGTGCCGGCATGGATAATGACGTTGTTGCGGAGGATACAGTCGTGGTAAATTTTTACGCCGGGGTGGATGATGCAGTCGTCGCCGATCTGCACGTTGTCGCCTATGAAGGAGCCGGGGAATATCTTGGTGTTGGCACCGGCTTTTACATTCTCGCCTATGTAGGAGAAAGCGCCGACGAACACGCCTTCGCCCAGTTTGGCCGTGGGAGCTATGTAGCTGGGTTGCTGGATGCCTTTCATCTGGCGGGTAGCCATATCTTGGTAGCTGCTGAGCAATTGTGCAAAGGCCGAATAAGCGTCTTTAACGCGGATGAGTGTTGGATGAACAGGCTGGCGCAGTTCGTAAGCATCGTTGATGATGGCGATGGAAGCCCGGGTGGTGTAGAGGTAATCTTCGTATTTGGGATTTGCCAGAAAAGTCAGCTGCCCTTCTGCTGCTTCTTCGATCTTGCCGAAAGAAGTTACGGCGGCATCGGCGTTCCCCTCTATTTTCCCATTGACCAGTATAGAAATCTGGGCGGCTGTAAACTGCATAAGCTTTAGTTCTTCGGATCAGGAATCACGAATATTAACGGTGTCCCTACCGTTTTATTCTTATCTGAGGTAACAAAGGTAGTATTTTTTAACAGGGGAGGACAGCCGCTGGTGGATGAGCGCATTGTCAACCTGCGAAATATCCATCACTGTCCCATCCTTAAAAAGCACCTTTATATGCTCGTCATCCGGGTTGTAAGTAGTGTTGGTTGCTTCGCCGGTAAACACGAAATAGGCGGCTTCTTCCTCGGAAAGCTTCAGTTTGCGGGCAATCTCGTCGCGGTAGGTGGCCACCATCAGGGGCTCGAACTGTTCTGCCTGGAACCGCACCTTCAGCAGCTTCCGGTCTATCAGGCCCCTGCACAATCTTGACAAAACTTTATCAAAATGGCCGCACCAGTTTTTGATCGTACACAATACGTCGGTATCGTCGAGCTGCGTGAATTTCTCCAGGTGCTTGATGAAGTTATCGCCCGGGCGGTGCTGCTTCAGGAAGAAGTCGAGGTTGGGCGAAGCCGTGTGCAGGTCCATCCCGGCAGCGATCAGCTCCTGCGCCCTTTCAATGATCTTTACAAGCATTTTTTCCGCAGCCAGGACGGTTTTGTGCAGGTACACCTGCCAGTACATGAGCCGCCTGGCCACCAGGAATTTCTCCACGGAATAGATTGCTTTCTCCTCGATCATCAGCTCCCCTTCGTGCACCACCAGCATCTTCAGGATGCGGTCGTAGCCAATCACTCCTTCGGACACGCCGGTGAAAAAAGAGTCGCGGGTGAGATAATCCATGCGGTCCACATCCAACTGGCCGGAAAGAAGCTGGTGCAGGAAGGGCTTGTGGTAGCTGCCCTTGAAGATGTCGATGGCCATGGTCAGTTGGCCCTGGAACTCCTCGTTCAGCAACTGGAGGATGAGCACCGAAATGTGTTCGTGGTTGACATCGCGGAAGAGCTTTCCTTCAAGCGCATGCGAAAAAGGCCCGTGTCCCACGTCGTGCAGCAGGATGGCGATACGGGCGGCGGTTTCTTCTTCGCGGGTGATCTCCACGCCCTTGCTCTTTAATTCGTTAAGGGCCAGTCCCATAAGGTGGTAGGCGCCCAGCGAGTGGTGCAGGCGGGTATGCACGGCACCGGGATAGACCAGTGAGGCAAAGGCCATCTGGTGAATGCGGCGCAGGCGCTGGTAGTAGGGATGGGCAATGATTTCGAAAACGAGGGGATTGTCTACCGTGATAAAGCCATAAACCGGGTCATTGATGATCTTGCGTACATAATCCATGCGCTGCTGTGTTAAATAAATAGACGGGGCAAAATTACATGACCCGAACCATTGTACATTTGCTTTTCGTTAACCGATGAGCGATAAACGATAACCGATCGGTTAACGGTTACCGGTTATCTCTAAACTACAACCATGGCTTTAGCTAAAATACTTTGGGTGGACGATGAGATCGAGAGCCTGCAGTCGCAGAAGATTTTCCTGGAGAACAAGGGCTACGATGTGCACACCCTTACAAATGGCTTTGACGCCATAGACTACATCAAGGAAAACTTCGTGGACGTGGTGCTGATCGACGAATCCATGCCCGGCATCACGGGGCTGGAAACGCTGGCGAAGATCAAGGAGTACAACTCGGGCATACCCGTGGTGCTCATCACCAAGAACGAAACCGAGAACCTGATGGATGACGCCATTGGCAGCCAGATATCCGACTATCTCATCAAGCCGGTGAATCCCAACCAGGTATGGCTTTCGCTCAAGAAGATCATCGACAACCGCAGGCTTGTTGCCGAAAAGACCACCACCGCTTACCAGCAGCAATTCCGCAACCTGTTCATGGCCCTCAACTCCAATCCCGACCACAACGAATGGATGGGCATTTACAAGGAACTGGTGCATTGGGAGCTGAGCCTCCAGCGCAGCGACAGCCCCGAAATGCAGGAGGTGTTCCAGACCCAAAAAAGCGAAGCCAACACGGAGTTCTTCAAGTTCATTTCAAGAAATTATGCTTCCTGGTTAAAAGACAAGGCCAAGGACCGCCCGGTGATGTCGCACACGCTCATCCGTGAGAAAGTGCTTCCTAATGTCGACAAAGGCGTTCCCACGTTCTTTATCCTCATCGACAACCTTCGCTTCGACCAATGGAGGACCATACAACCCATTTTTGCCGAAAGCTTCCGTGTAGTGGAAGAGGACAGCTTTTACAGCATCCTGCCCACGGCTACGCATTATGCACGTAACGCCATCTTTGCCGGTATGCTGCCCATCGAAATCGAAAAACGCTTCCCCCAGCAGTGGAGGAACGACGATGAGGAAGGAGGAAAAAACCTGAGCGAGGAAGAATTCCTTCGCGCCCAGCTTAAAACCCTGGGAGAAGCCAACATGCGGGTATCCTACACAAAGGTGGTGAACAACCAGGCCGGCCTCGAATTGGTAAACAACGTTCACAACCTGCTGAACAACGACCTGAACGTGATCGTTTACAACTTTGTGGATATGCTCAGCCATGCCCGTACCGAAATGGAAGTGCTGAAAGAGCTGGCCGGCGACGAAGTAAGCTACCGCAGCATCACTGCCTCCTGGTTCGAGCATTCGCCCCTGCACCAGGCGCTAAAGAGAATATCAGACAAGAACATCAAGATCATCCTGGCCACCGACCACGGAAGCGTAAGGGTAAAAACGCCCGTGAAGGTCATCGGCGACAAGCAAACCACCACCAACCTGCGCTACAAGCACGGCCGAAATCTCAACTACGACCCCCGCGAGGTACTGGCCTTCCGAGATCCGAAGGAAGCAGGCCTGCCCACGCCTACTATCAACTCTTCCTACATCTTCGGCGGCGAGGACGTGTTCCTTTGCTACCCCAACAACTACAACCACTACGTGAACTATTACCGGAATACTTTCCAGCATGGGGGAGTTAGTCTTGAGGAGATGATCGTTCCGGTGATCCAGATGGTAACGAAGTAGGAAGCTGTTGGCTGATAGCTGATAGCCGTTGGCTTGTGCACGTACAACCTATGCGCTTTCGTTTATAATACCCTTTAGACATTATTCACAGGCCTTGGTTCGAGGCCTGCGGATAATGTCTAAATGGTATAAAGAAGATTTTTATTAACCCGCAGGGCGCTAAGGCGCAAGGAAGCACTAGGAGGTTTACCGATGATTATGCAGCTTTATTTTCTTTGTGTCTTTCTATAAAAAGATCATAGTACACTTGTATTCTCATCCAATACTCTGCAGGGATATTCAAAAGCTTTTCCAATTTCAAAGCCGTAGCAGCACTTATATGACGTTTGCCATGAAGTAGTTCACTAAAATGTCCGGGTTTCATTCCTAACTGCTGAGCAAATACCATCTTTTTAATACTTCTGGCTTCCAATTCATCCAAAAGAATTTCACCGGGATGTAAGGCAAAGCAGGTAAATAGTTCATTGAATTTACCAAATATTGGGAATTTAAGCATTAGGTAACGCTATGATGCGAAGAAGCACGAAAGAAAGCTTGATTAATCCTTCGTGCTTCTTCGTCTCTTAGCATCTTCGTGGTTCCCTTTGCGGCCTGGCGTGAACCATTCACGATTCACGATTGACGATTCACGACCTGAGCACTTCGCGGGAGATGACGAGCTTCTGGATTTCAGAAGTGCCTTCACCAATGGTACAGAGCTTTGAATCGCGGTAGTGCTTTTCAACGGGGAAATCCTTGGTGTAGCCATAGCCGCCAAAGACCTGCACGGCGTCGTTGGAGACTTTTACGGCCACTTCGCTGGCGTAATATTTTGCCATGGCAGCCACTTTGGTAACGGACTCGCCGCGGGTTTTAAGATCGCAGGCTTCGAGGGTGAGCAGGTCGGCGGCAGCAATTTCTGTAGCCATATCAGCCAGCTTGAAGGAGATGCCCTGGAAGGACGCGATAGGCTTGTCGAACTGGTGACGTTCCTGTGCATACTGGAGGGCAGCTTCATAAGCGCCTTTTGCTATACCCAGTGAAAGGGAAGCAATGGAGATGCGGCCGCCATCGAGCACTTTCATGGCCTGCTTGAAGCCTTCGCCAACTTCGCCTAAACGGTTGGCATCGGGTATTACGCAGTTCTCGAAGATCATTTCGGCGGTTTCGCTGGCACGCATGCCCAGCTTGTTTTCTTTCTTGCCGCCGCTGAAGCCGGGTGTGCCCCTTTCCACCACAAAGGCGGTGGCGTTGTTCTTCTGGCGGGGTTCGCCGGTACGGCAGATCACTACTGCTACGTCACCGCTCTTGCCGTGGGTGATCCAGTTCTTGGTACCGTTGAGCACCCAGTTGTCACCATCGCGTACGGCGGTACATTTCATGTTGCCTGCGTCGCTGCCGGTATTGGGCTCGGTCAGTCCCCATGCGCCGATCCACTCGGCCGTAGCCAGCCTGGGAAGGTATCGCTGCTTCTGGTCTTCGCTGCCAAAGAGCATGATATGGCCGGTGCAAAGCGAGTTATGGGCAGCCACACTGAGGCCGATGGAGCCATCCACCTTGGAGATCTCTTCTATCACGGCCTTGTATTCAAAATAGGAAAGTCCGGCGCCGCCATATTGTTCGGGGACCAGTACGCCCATCATACCCAGCTCGCCGAGCTGCTTGAAAATATGTACGGGGAATTCCTGGCTTTCGTCCCATTCCATTACATGGGGGCGGATATGCTGCTGCGCAAAGTCACGGGCCGTCTGGGCCACCTGGAGGGTAATTTCTGATGTTTCAAAATTCATAAAGGTGCAATCGTTGCCC
>DASWNB010000628.1:0-6201 GCA_036399455.1 Flavisolibacter sp.
CGGGGAAGTTTTGAATGCCTATGCCTATGGCCAGTGCGATGGCACCGGTTATGGTGGCTCCCTGCATGCCTTCGGCGGCGGCGCCAAACAGAACGCCGACAGCCAGGCCTTCAGGGATGTTGTGCAGCGTGATGGCCAGCACCAGCAGCGTAGTGCGGTGGAGCTGCGTTTTGGTGCCGCCTTCCTTTTCCTCTATGCCGAAATTGATGTGCAGGTGCGGCGTGTACTTGTCGAGTATGAACAGGAACATGGCCCCGAGGAAAAAGCCTACGGCCGCAGGCATCCAGGGCATGGAAGGATACATGGTTTCCGACATTTCAATGGCGGGGTTCAGCAGCGACCAGAAAGAGGCGGCCACCATTACTCCGCCCGTAAAGCCCAGCATGGGATCGAGTACGCCGCGGTTAAGAGTTTTGAAGAAGAATACAAAGGATGCGCCTGCCGCTGTAAGCAGCCAGGTAAAAACGGTTGCTATCAAAGCCGCTGTAACGGGTCCTACCTCCCTGAAAAACTGTTCTATCTGTTGCATGTTATACCTTTTTGACAAATAAGTTTTTAGCCAGTTGCTCCGTAAGCGTTACGGACTGGTTCCTGATCTTTACTTCCAGCGAATGGTCGAAGCTGTTGCGCTTCCTTACTTCCATGCGCGTGCCGATGGTGATGTTCTTTTCCCGCAGGTAGTCCAGCAGGTCCTGCGACTGGTTGGTTACCTGGCACAGCTCGCCGGGCTGGTTCTCCGGCAACCCGGACAGCGGGATGCGGCTGTGGCTTTTCATCTTTCCCTTGTTATCAGGGATGGGATCGCCGTGGGGATCGAATTCGGGGAAGCCCAGGTATTCATCCAGCTTATCGATAAGCTTTTTGCTGCTCACGTGTTCCAGGTCTTCGGCTACGGAATGCACCTCGTCCCAACTGAACTTCAGCTTCTCGGCAAGGAAGTATTCCCACAGGCGGTGCCTGCGTATGACGGAGAGGGCTATCTTCCTGCCGTCCGCACTAAGCGAAAAGCCGTAGTAAGGCTTATAGTGAAGCAGCTTCTTGCCGTTGAGCTTCTTCATCATATCCGTTACCGATGCGGGCTTTGTATTCAGCCTGTCCGCCAGCACGTTGGTTGTCACCGTTCCATCTTCTTCCTGCAAATGATAGATGGCCTTCAGGTAGTTTTCCTCACTTGTGGAATAGTTCAAGCTCATCTAAATAAAAGTTTAGACAAACCTAAATATTTTTTCCGACAGGAAAAAATGTTTGAGGTTTGAAGTTTGATGTTTGAGGTTCTTCAGGTGCAACAGCCTTCCCTTTTGCAATTTCCCTTTGGTGCCTGTGTCTTCTTAATTAACCAGAAGGGACATGTCGCGGAGGCGTACCCAAGCAATAGAGTGTCACACCTGAAGAACCTCAAACCTCAAACCTCAAACCCAACGGCTCGCAGCTAAAAGCTCGCAGCTTTCATTAATTTAGAGGAAATTTGTACCATGTACCGTATAGGATTGGCCTTGCTATTGCTTACTTCGGTTGGCTGTAATGATAAGAAGAAAACGCCCGGGGAGGAGGAGGGGAATTCCCCTTATGGCTTCAAGTCGCTGACAGAGCGCTTCAGGGAAGCTTCGGTGCCTTATATCCTTTCCGATACATTGCTGATGCAGAACAAGGATACTTCCTCTATCAACTTTCCGGAGTTTACCGTATTGGCCGACAGCCTCAGGCAGGCCATTATCGGGAGCGGCAAGGTGAAGTACACGCCGCTGGCGCGGGTGAAGGGTAAAGGAGGAGAAACCTACCTGGTGGTAAAGGCTGCAGGCTCCGGCAAGACCGCCGCTTTCCTGATGGCTTACGACAAGGATGGAGAGTTCGGGTCGGCAATGCCCTTCCTGGTGCCGGACAAGGACCCGGGTTCGGGACAGACCAGCTCCATAGACCGCAACGGCGCCATTACCCGCACCATGACCCGGAAGATAGACGGCCAGGCAGCCGAGGGACGGGACGTGTTCCAGTACGATGCAAAGGCGGGACGATTCGACCTGGTGATGACCGACATGCTCGACGACAGGAACCTGGAAGTGATCAATCCCATCGATACACTGCCCAGGAAACATAAATTCGCGGGGGATTACATAAAGGACAAGAACAATTTTGTGTCCGTTCGCGACAGCCGCTATCCCAACCAGCTTACCGTTTTTATCTCTACATCCAGGAATGACGGCGCCTGCAAGGGTGAGATCAAGGCCGATGTGCTGCTCACCAGCTCTACCATGGCTGTTTACCGGCAGGGCGGCGATCCCTGCGTGCTGGAAATGCGCTTCAGCTCCAATTCGGTGGTACTGAAAGAAAAGGAGGGCTGCGGCTCGCGCCGGGGAATGGATTGCGTTTTCGACGGAACCTATTCCAGAAAGAAGGACCCCAAACCTGCTGCAAGACGCGAATAAATTCCCAAAAAAACAGGAAGAATGTGTAATTCCTACACATTCTTTATTATTTCATTACTTTGCTCAGCCAAAATTGAAAACGATGAATTTCAGATCTTTCGAGGTTCCTTACCCTGTTGATGAACGCTACAAGAAGAAAGTAGCTTACTTCTCTATGGAATTTGCCATACACCAGCCGCTCAAAATTTACAGCGGCGGCCTGGGATTCCTTTCCGGTTCGCACCTGCGCAGCGCTTATGAGCTGAGGCAGAACCTTATTGCCGTGGGCATCCTGTGGAAGTACGGGTACTACGACCAGGCTCGGAACCAGGACCAGACACTCCAGGTGACCTGGATGGAAAAGCAGTACAGCTTTTTGGAAGACACAGGCATCAAGTTCGAGATAACCATACACGAGCACCCGGTATGGGTGAAGGTGATGTACCTGCCCCCGCAGACATTCGGCTCGGCGCCTCTTTTCCTGATGACCACGGATATTCCGGAGAACGATTACATCTCGCAGACCATCACGCACCGGCTTTACGACGCGAACGTGGCTACCAAGGTGGCCCAATTCATACTGCTGGGCGTAGGCGGCGCCAGGCTGCTGGACGAGATCGGCTTCAATCCCGACGTGTACCACCTGAACGAAGCGCACGGGCTTTCCGCTGCCTTTTACCTGTACCAGAAATACAACAGGAATATAGAGGAAGTGAGAAAGCGCCTGGTGTTCACTACCCATACACCCGAAGAAGCGGGCAACGAAAAGCATGATATCTACCTGTGCCATAAAATGAGCTACTTCTGCGGGCTGTCCGTGGAAGAAACCAAGAAGCTCACGGGCATGCCGGACGACCAGTTCAACCACTCTCTTGCAGCCCTTCGCTTTGCACGGATCGCCAACGGCGTATCGCAACTGCATGGCGAGGTGTCGCGGCTCATGTGGGGCAAGTACACCAATATCTGTCCCATACTGGCCATTACCAATGCGCAGAACTGGCGCTACTGGGCCGACAAGCAATTGTACAATGCCCGCGAGGACGGCAACGACCATGTGTTCGACGACAGGAAGAAGCACCTGAAGAAGCGCGCCTTTGAATTAGTAGCCGACCAGACAGGAAAGCTGTTCGACCCCAACGTGTTCACCATTGTATGGGCAAGACGCTTTGCGGGCTACAAGAGGGCAGGACTGATCACGCAGGACAAGGAGCGTTTCGAGGCGCTGATGGCGAATAAGAAATACCCCGTGCAGATCATCTGGGGCGGCAAGCCTTATCCCGTTGATTATCCCGCCATTTCCGAATTCAACCATCTTGTTCACCTGAGCAAGAATTATAAAAATGTAGCCGTAGTAATAGGTTACGAGCTGGGCCTGTCCAAGCGACTGAAGCAGGCGGCCGACTGCTGGCTGAACAATCCCCGCGTTCCGCGTGAAGCCTCGGGCACAAGCGGCATGACCGCAGCCATGAACGGCGCAGTGAATTTCTCTACCAACGACGGCTGGATCCCCGAGTTCGTCCACCATGGCAACAACGGCTTTGTAGTGCCGCCGGTGGAGTACACCAAGATGCCCGTGCAGGAGCAGGACCAGTACGATCTTGACCAGCTTTACGAGATACTGAACAAGCAGATACTGCCGCTTTACTACGAGGACTATCCTACGTGGAGACAGATCGTGAAGAACGGGATGAGGGATGTAAGGTTCCAGTTTGAAAGCAACAGGATGGCGGAGGAGTATTACGAGATGTTGTATAAGAGGCCGTGGTCGTGAGGACGTGAATCGTGAATCGTCAATCGTGAATGAGTCGTTTGTTGAGTGGGAGTTATTATTGTAGCGGACAGGCTTTCCGGGAAATAATCAATAATCAATGCTCAATGCTCAATTTTCAAGTGGCTTCCGGAACGGGAGCTGTTCTTGAAAATTGAGCATTTTGTATTTAACACGAGGAAAAGGATGGCCTGCTAAAGAAAAGCATCTACCACACAAACGACCCCATTCACGATTGACGATTGACGATTCACGCCTTCTCCCTTCACCATTCACCGCCTCACTTCAAAACGACTCCGGTGCCGCTGCATGTGTTGCAGTGGAATTCTGATTTCGTTGTCGAGAAGGGGCGCCCATAGGTTGCTACTTCTGCGAAGTAGCTCCAGGGCAGTTCGTTTGGTTTGGCGGTGAAGCTGGTTGTCAGGGTGCTTCCATCGCCTCCGCAGGCGGTACAGGTTTTGTACTGGCGGCCTGCCGGTCTGATGATGCGGCGGAATTCCGCACCCTTTACGATGTAGCCGACGTCGCGGGCGATGACCATATGGTCCTCGTTCCATTGTGAGGGCTTCCAGATAGTGTACTGGTCTTCCTTGCAATCAAAACTCATTAGTATTACATATTGGGTGCGCCACCTGACGGTGAGTCCGTGTTTGATGCCGGGTATATTCCATTTGGCTTCGCAGGAATTGAGTGAGCGGTTTGTCCTTGCGAGCTTGTCCAGGAATTCCTTCTGTTCCTTCATAACCTTTTCCTGGATGGCTATCTCGCCAGGCGACTGGTTGAAAAAAGGGTAGATGCGCAGGTCGATCCTGCCGGTAACGGTATTGAACAAAGTGGCTGCATTGGCTGCAGGGCCGCCATCTTCTGCCCTGGCTACCGACATGGGGACAAAGAACAGCGAGGGGCCCGTGGTAGCGGTAAAGGTCCATTCCTGGTCTTTTGACAGGTTTAGCTCCGTACGAACATCCCAGGTGCGGGCAGTGATGATGGTGTCTTTGGCCACCTTGTCTTCATATACCTTTCCTTCCTTGTGATTGAAATAATAGATGCAGTTGCCGGAGAAGCTAAAACTGAGTTCGAAGCGGTCCGTATAGGGATAGGACTTTGTTCCGAGGAGCTTACCGGTAAAAGCATCGTATGCCTTAATAGTCTTGTCTTGCCGCGAATCCAGCATGATATAAATAAAGCTGCTGTCTGTATACAGCTCATGATAACGGTTCTCATTAATGGTGATAATTTTCCCTTTCCCAAGGGGTAGTACCTTTATGGGTCCGCTGGAGTTTCTCCCGGCTACCAGGAGGTAGTTCTTTGCCAACCAGGAATCAGGGGGGGAGCCGCATATCTGGTCCTTGCAGACGAACAAGGTATCGGTAGCGGGACGCAGTGTTTCCAGCGGTTTGCCCGTAACCGTATCCAGGTAGTAAAGGCCGCGCATGAGCTTTATACTGCCTATTGCATGGAATTCCGTCATGCAGCCTATGAGATTGGCTTTTTCGTCCAGGCCGAAGGCGTAATAGGGGCCGAAGACATAGCTACTCATGGTGTCCGATAACACGTGATCCCATCCTATCTTCCAACCATAGGCCATATTGCCCTTAGCGCCCGTTTCTTCGGCCAAATAGTTATCATACAGGTAGCGGTGGTCCGGCGATATGTTCGACATATCGCGGTGAACCCTTACCGTGGCGCCTGTATTCAGATCTATAATAGTGAACCAGTTGCCCAGGTTTGATAAGGTTACCGTATTTCCTGCCGAAGAGAAAATGATGTGGGGCTGGAACATAGCGCCAGCCCTGGAGATGTCGTGGGTAAAATCGCCGGGTACCGTTTTAACGGGCGCCTGGGCAAGGGTAACGATGCTGAAGAACAGGGCAGCGGGGAAAAGCAGATAGCGCATGACAGGGAATTTAAGATGCGGCCCAATGTAGGTTTTCCCGTGGGAACCACAAAGGCGCGGGGGACGCGAAGTTGCACGAAAATATAAATTTCCAGGGGTGAGGACGTGAATCGTGAATCGTCAATGGTGAATAG
>DASWNB010000629.1:0-1763 GCA_036399455.1 Flavisolibacter sp.
ATGCCTGAAGGCGAACTGGGACGCATAGGCATTGCCTTCGCCCGCAGCATGCCCAGCCGCGTATACGCCAAGATAGAAGCCAAAAAGAACGGCCTTTACCAGAGCGACGACGGCGGCATGAAATGGACCCTCATCAACAGCAACCCCGCCGACGTAACCGACCGCCCCTTTTATTACCAGGAGATCTATGTGGATCCCCAGAACGAAAACAGGATTTACGACATCCACTCCACGGTAACATACAGCGAAGACGCCGGCCGCACCTTCAAGACCATGCTCCCCTACTTTGGCATACACCCCGATCACCATGCCTGGTGGATACATCCAAAAAATCCCAATTTTATCATCGACGGGAACGACGGCGGCATAGGCATTACCCGCGACCGTGGCAAGAGCTGGACCTTTGATGAAAAGCTGCCCGCAGGACAGTTCTACCACATCAACGTGGACGATAATATCCCTTACAACATAATGGGCGGCATGCAGGACAACGGCAGTTGGCACGGCCCCGCTTATACCTGGACCAACGGCGGCATCCGCAATTATTACTGGAACAACGTAGGCGGCGGCGACGGCTTCGACGTAGTGGCCGATCCCACCAACCCCGACTGGGTTTATTCCATGAGCCAGGGCGGCGCTTTGGGACGCTATAATTATAAAACAGGCGAACGCTGGAACATCCGTCCCCCGGCGCTGGATACGGCACAGAAATTCCGCTTCAACTGGAACGCAGCCATTGCCGTAGACCCGCTGGATAATTCCACCGTTTACTATGGCAGCCAGTACCTGCACAGGAGCAGCAAGTGGGGCACCCAATGGGAAACCATCTCCCCCGACCTTACAACCAACAATCCCGAGCAGCAAAGGCAGGACGACAACGGCGGCCTCACCCTCGACGTTACCGGCGCCGAGAACTACAATACCATCATGGCCATAGCGCCTTCCTACAAGGAAAAAGGCGTGATCTGGGTAGGTACCGACGACGGCAACGTGCAACTGACCCGTGACGGCGGCACCACCTGGACCAACTTCCGCGGCAAAATACCCGGTATGCCTGTAGGCGCCTGGATCACCCAGCTTCGCGCTTCCCGCCACCAGGCCGGCGAAGTCTTCGTAGTGGCAAATGATTACCGCCGCGGCGATTTCAAGCCTTATATCTTCCGCACTACCGACTACGGCAGAACCTGGACGCCCCTGGTGAATGAAAGTAAAGTAAAGGGTTATGCCCTCACCATGATTCAGGACCCCGCGGAGCCCAACCTTATATTCGTAGGAACAGAGCATGGCCTTTGGGTGAGCCTCGACAACGGCGGCTCCTTCCAGCAGTGGAAGAACGGCTACCCCGCCGTATCCACTTACGACCTGGCCATACAGGAAAGGGAAGCCGACCTTGTTATAGGCACTTTTGGCCGCGCCATCTGGGTGCTGGACGATATCCGCCCGCTCCGGAAAATGGCCTCCGGCAAGGGCAGCCTTTCCGATAAAAAGCTCACCGTCTTCGCCGCCCCCGATGCTTACCAGGTCAACTACCGGCCTGCCACAGGCTATGAGTGGAGCACCTGGGGTTTGTACGATGGGGAGAACCGCCGCCGCGGCGCTGCCGTCTCCTATTACATACTGCCCACAAAAGACACGGGAAAGGCCAAAATGGACAGCCTGCAGGTACGTATTTACAACGACAGGAACGAACTGGTTCGCAACCTCAGGTGGAAGGCCGACACAGGCTTTAACCGCCAGTGGTGGGGTTTGGAAGAAAGAGGCGT
>DASWNB010000630.1:0-3976 GCA_036399455.1 Flavisolibacter sp.
GACTTGTTTTATGCTTTATAATATTTCGCAACCTTATTTTCGTGTACCTGTACTTGTTGGCCGTTTACAATGCATGAGCTTGCATCACTCTCCCGGACAGGCCTGCTGTCGAATCAAATGAGAATATATAATGCTGGGTAAAAACTGCTGGTGCTCATAAAAGGCTTGTAGAAGCTCATGCAATTCCGGTGCCATGCACAAGGGGGGCTTAACTGCCGGGCTTTACGTTCGCTGTTCATGCATGAGCTCAACATAAGGAAAGTTTGAGGTTTGAGGTTTGATGTTTGAAGTTCAGGGGCAGCACTCCGTCCTTTGTGCTTCTTCCTGTCTTCGCCTTAGTGGTTCCTCCCGCCGGTATCGTTCACCTGTAGTATTCGGGCTGTTTCGTCGTACACGGTTATTATGCTTACGGAGGCCGGATCGATTTCAATGCGCTGGAACAGGTCGAGGTGGATACCTGCATAATAGGCAACAGCGGCTTTTACAAGGTCGCCGTGGCTCACAACTGCAACGGTTTGCCCGCGGTGCTCCAGGCGCAGCTTTTCCAGTCCTGCAATAATGCGTGCCTGCGCTTCCAGCATGGTTTCACCGCCGGGAATGCGTGTGCAGCTTCGGAAGGAGTTGAATTGGCGGAAACGCTCGTCCTTCATCACATCCTCTATGGCACAGTTGGTCCACTCGCCAAAATCCATTTCCTGGAAGTCATTGGAGATTGCAGTCTGCAGACCCAGAGCATCTGCCAGCGGCGCGGCTGTCTGGAGCGCCCGTTCAAGGGGGCTGCTGTAAATGGCTGAGATGGATGAAGCGGCAAGCCGCTCTGCTAGTCTTTGCGCCTGCTCTCGTCCTTCCTCGTTCAGGTGTACGCCCGCCGTTCGGCCAGCCAGGCGCTTGCCCACCGCATCGGTTGCGGCATGGCGGATCAGGAAAAATCTGGTCATGGTTCGTATGTTTCAATCCCGGCTGCACTACGGCAGAGCCGCGGATTGCCCTGGCATTTAATTTTTAATAGATACCTGGCAATTTACAAAATCTCGGCTGAACAAGACCGTTGGCATTAAACCGCAGAACTAAATGAATGTTTTAAAAGTAGGTCTGTTGACCTTTCACCGCTGTATCAATTATGGCAGCTACTGGCAGGCCCGTTGCCTCGTTGAAGGACTTCGCTCACTCGGGCACGACGCCTTTATCCTCGACCACGATTCACGCCGGGTAAACCTCGCCGAATGGAAATGCGCTTTCCAGCCGCTGCTTCCTACCCCAACGCCTGCTTCGGATCACCCTTTTTACCGCAACAAGATCCGCCGCTTCTTCGAGGCTTTTGAAGGGCTGCCGCTGTCGCGGAGATTTCCTGTCGATGATCCTTCGGAGATGGAAAGCTGTGACGCGGTAGTGGTGGGCAGCGACGAAGTGTGGAATTTATTTCATCCCTGGTATGGCAAATGCCCATTGTTCTACGGCGACGGGATCAAAGCCCGGAGGCTTATATCCTACGCGGCCAGCTTTGGCAATTATGATGCGTCCTGGGGACT
This sequence comes from Flavisolibacter sp., assembly GCA_036399455.1. GTDB lineage: Bacteria > Bacteroidota > Bacteroidia > Chitinophagales > Chitinophagaceae > Flavisolibacter. Next base: position 1,530 of record DASWNB010000630.1, read on the forward strand.
GGCTCCTGAATGGGCGGAGAAGCTCCGCAATTTTGAAAGCATCTCGGTACGCGACGAAAACTCCCGCACCATCGTCAGGAACGCCCTTGGAATTGAGCCTGAGCTTGTGCTCGATCCCTGTCTCCAGTTCCCCGTGCTGGCGGATGACCGCGAAGGCAGTTACTGGCCGGAGCCTTATGTAGCCGTGTACGGACATAACTTCACACCCGCTTTTGCCAGCGAGATACGCCGCTGGGCAGCGCACCGCAGGCTCCCGCTCGTCAGCATCGGCTATCGCAACGACTGGGCCGATGAGCAATGGATAGATGCCGGGCCGCACGATTTCGCTCATTTCATTGCCCGCTCGGAAGCTGTTGCTACAAATTTTTTTCATGGGACCGTGTTTGCTCTCCGTTACCAGAAGCCTTTTGCCTGCGAGACTACGCCCTACAGGGGCAACAAGCTGCGCGGGCTCATGATGAAGGTGGGCGGTGAAAAGCGCCTGCTTGCAGAGGACACCCCATCCGCCGTGTACAATGCCTGCCTCAACACGCCGCTGGAGCAGGAAGTCGCTCAAAACATTGAGCGCCTCCGCGAAGTATCCAATGCCTATCTTAACCAGGCGCTGTCCGCCAAACAACTTCAATGCGCATGAACAAACTTCTCAGTCCAAAGGATATTGTCCGCTCGGGTTTGTGCATCGGCTGCGGAAGCTGCGTGGCCCAATCAGGCATACACGGCGCCCGCATGAAGTTCGACGAGTATGGCCAGCTCAAGCCTGAAGGACCGCCTGAATGGTATACCCATCCCTCCGAAAGCTTTACCCGGACCTGTCCTTTTTCCCCTGCCGCTGCAAAGGAAGATGAGCTGGCCGTAGGTCTTTACCCCGGCGCTCCCCATACCGATGCGGCATTGGGAAGATTTCAGTCTGCCTATGTTGGCTATGCCGCCGAAGATGATTTCCGGCTGCAGGGAAGCTCGGGTGGAATGGTCAGTTGGGTAGCAGCAGAGCTGATGCGCAAGGGACTGATAGATGGCGTGGCGCACGTAATACCAGTTGAAGACCCGCAGGCCGAGGGCCGCTACTTCCGCTACCGCATCTCCCGTACAGAAGAAGAGGTTCGCGCAGGCGCAAAATCACGTTACTATCCCATCGAGCTATCCGGTGTGCTCGACCTTATCCGCAATGCGCCGGGACGGTACGCCGTGGTAGGAATTCCCTGCTTTATCAAGGCCATTCACCTGCTGCGCAAGGAAGACCCGCTCTTCCGCGAACGCATCCGCTATACGCTGGGATTATTTTGCGGGCACATGAAAAGCGCCCGCTTTATCGAAAGCTTTGCCTGGCAAATGAAGGTACCGGTGAACGAGATCATGAAAGTGGAATTTCGCTACAAGCACCCGGACCGTCCTGCCAACTGGTACAACGCCATGCTCACCCTCCGCGACGGCAGCGTGGTGAACAGGGACTGGTGGCACCTGGCCGATGGGGACTGGGGCGCAGGATTTTTCATGAACAACGCCTGCAACTACTGCGACGACGTGGTAGGAGAGACTGCCGATATTTCTTTTGGTGATGCCTGGGTGGAGCCTTATTCCTCCGATGGACGCGGCACCAACGTGGTAGTGGTTCGCTCACCTGAAGTGGAGGCATTGGTTTCCGCTGCCATCACCGAAGGCCGCCTGAAGCTGGACGCAGTAGATGCCGCTTTCGTGGAGCAAACGCAGGCTGCGGGTTTCCGCCAGCGCCGCGAGGGATTGGCTTACCGCCTTGCCTGGGCCCGCACTGCCATCCAACCGGTAAAGCGTGTAGCTCCCGACAGTGAACGCCCCACAAAGAACCGCAAGCTCATATACAGGATGCGTTATCATATTTCCGCATGGAGCCACCGCATGTTCAGCCTTGCAAGAAAGACCAATGCACCGGGCATTTACATCCGCTGGGCACGCACCGCCGCCGCCGTTTACCACGGCCTTGCTTACCAGCGCGGCAAACTTGGGGCATGGTTCAAAAAATTCGGTTTAAGCTAAGGCTGCACGGCATTGAAGCGCATTTGATGATTAACCGCCAGGACGCCAAGACGCAAGGGAAAGAAAGGCTGCGGCTGGTGGGATAACCTTTCACTGTTTTGCCTTTTCCTCTCTCGCGTCCTGGCGTCCTGGCGGTTAATCCCTCCCTAATTCCCAATTACCCCTGAACAATCTTATTCAACTCAAGCACTACCCGGTCAATCACTGCTTTCCAGTCACCGGGATGCTGCTGGCGGAAGAGCTTCATGGTAGGATACCAGGGGCTGTCTTCACGGTCTTCCATCCATCGCCAGTCGGCTTCGGCGGGAAGAAGGGTCCATACCGGTATGCCAAGTGCGCCGGCGAGATGTGCAGTCATCGTATCTACCGTAATTAATAGATCAAGGCTGCGGATGACACGGGCATCATCATAAAGACTAGGGCCGCAGAGATTGATA
>DASWNB010000631.1:0-6382 GCA_036399455.1 Flavisolibacter sp.
GATGTCGTCCACCGTCCGGGTGGTCAGGGTGCCTATGGGCGTCCGGTCGAACTGGCGGAGGTTGAGGTGGAGGATCTTGTTATAGGTCTTTACCCGCATGTCCCGCACAACGGACTGTCCCAGCAGCGAGGTGCTGTAGGAGAAGTAAAACCGGAGGATGGTTTCAATAATGAGGAAGCCGATCTGGATGATGGTGATATAGATGATCCAGTTGTAATTCCGCCCAGCTATGTGGGTATCGACTGTTTCCTGTATGAGGAAGGGGCGCACGGGCGTAAAGGCTGCCAGTATGATAGCCAGCGCCAGCGACCAGTAGAATCTTCTTTTATAGGGTCTTGCGAATTTCAGCACCCTTTTCAGCAGGGATACGTCGAAGAACCGTTTCTTACCTTCAGTCTTGCTCAAGCGTTTTCTTTGGGCAAAGGTAAGAGGGGATGACCGATAAGAGACCACCGATCACCGACGTTCTCTTTGCAGATGCTCTGCGTCGCCAGTGTTTAATATCCAGGCGGGATGACCGAACCTAGGAACCAGAAACTATAAACGGGAAACCAGAAACGGCCCTCTCGGTCATCGGTGGTCGCTTATCGCCCACCCTACCGTACTAACCACCATCACCTTCCGTACTACTACGCTTGCATACTGAACAGTCGCCCTCTAACTTGCAGCCCATCGCCTCCGCACAAAACCGCAGGCGATCACCCCTTCCCTACCTTTCCAAAGAACAGTGCCCCCGGCTGTTCACAACACGTGCTTACCTGAAAAACCAACCTTGACTTAAATATCATTTCTCAACCGCCTCAAATCCAATTCTGACAGCACAAACAACTACAACCAACATTTATGAAGAGTATCACCGAGAACAGGAGCACCAACGATATGTGCACCTGCGACAATCCTATCGAATGCCTGCGCCACATGTTTTGCGACCTGGTGCAAAGAAAAAGGGTGGAAGAAGGACAATGCCCCGTTAAACGCCCCGTGTTCCTCCGCACCCACGGCATCATCCGCGGAACCTTCACCATCCTCGACTCCATCCCCGAAGACCTCCGCCACGGCATGTTCGCCAGGCCGGGCACCCATCCCGCCTACGTACGCTACTCCTCCGACCTGTCCGACGGCAGGCCCGACTGGATGAGCACCATCGGCATCGGCATCAAAATATTCGACGTACCCGGCGAAAAACGGGTGAGCGACGACGGTGCAGGCACCGCCGACATCCTCATGCAGAACGTTCCTTACTTCTTCGTGGATAATGCCCGCGATATGTGCAATTTCACCAGGGCCAGCCTGGAAGGATGGGGTGACGCATGGATACAGCAGTACTCTCCCAAAACCAACGAACTGCTCGCCAATATGGCCAAGCCCCTCCTCTCCGTGTTCGATACGGCGCTCTGGAGCATCGTTCCCTTCCGCCTGGGCAAGGACCAGTTCTGCAAGTACATCCTCAAGCCCGGCACATCCACCTACGCCGTGGACGTAAACATCAACGACCCCGATTTCATGGCAAAGGACCTGGCAGGCCGCATGGCTGCCGGCAAAGCCACACTCGATATATACATACAAAAAAGACCCAGCGCCGCCGAGTACGGCGAAGCTTACCTGGATGAGCACTTCCCCCTTGACCGCGCTACCGTGGTGTGGGACGAAAGAGCCGCCGTGCCCGTGAAAGTGGCTACCATCGAGCTGCCGCAGCAGGTGATTGACAAGCCCGAGCAGGAGATCTACGGCAACTGGCTCGCCTTCAACATCGGCCGCGTACCGCTGGAAAACGAACCCATAGGCAGCATAGCCGAGGCAAGGATGAGCGTGTACCAGACCAGCGCCAATTACCGCAGGGAGAAGAACGAACAGCCTGTTACGGAGCCGAAAGCTCCCGGCGAGCCGGAGATCAAAAATCCCGTTTGCCCCTTCCCCCACCAGAAGCCCCAGGCTCCCGCTCCAAAAGCGCTGACCGAAGACCAGGTGAAACGCATCACCCATGTAAGGATCCATCCCGGCATCGGCATTGCCCGCGTGGGCAACAGCGTCAGCGATTTTTATATCGGCCCCGAAGTAATAAAGCCCGAAACCACCCGCTTTGGCTCTACCCGCGACGCCGGCGGCGCCATCAAGCGCCAGGCGGCCCGCTTCAGGGTGTATGGCTATGACAAGTACGGCAATGTAGTGGCCGAAATACAGCAGTCGCCCAACAGCAGGGTGGAATGGACCGTGCATCTGGCCAATAAAAAAGCAGCCTGGTACCAGTTCAACGCGGCCATGGACATACCCGCCACCGTCAGCCTTACCGTTCCGCTGCGCAATGCCTCCGTCACCGGCGGCGGCCGCGCATCGCTGTGCATAGATGCGGGCAAGACCACCATCATGGGACTGAACATGAAGGATTCCAGCTACGTGATGACAGGCAATTTCCAGGGTACTCCCGTAACCCTGGGCGAGCTTCGCACAGATGCGGCGGGCAACCTGCTGGTGCTGCCCGGCTATGGCACAGCCGCCAGCCCCACCAACCAACCCATCTACCGCCCCGAAGAACCTACCAGCTTCAACAACGCAAACGGCTGGTACGATGATATTGCCGACGGCCCCGTATTCGCCAGGGTGACTATAGGAGATAATGATTTTGATGCCGACCCGGCCTGGGTAGCCTCCGCTCCTCCCAACTATGCACCCGACCTGGTAGGATGGCGTACCATGGACGACCTGATGCGCGGCGTATTCATGCAGGCAGGCATGCTGCCCGTACCGCAGCAGATATCCTTTACCGAACACGTACAACCCATACTGGAGCGCCTTACCGAACTTCAGTGGGTGAACAAGGGCTTCCTGTCCATGTTCGGTGCGGATGCGCCCATGAATTTCCAGGACCCGAAACTGATGCGAAAGCTTTCTTACGTACCCCTGGACGTAAACGTTTACCCCGATCCTTACGGGGAGCTGCGCCGCACCATTTACAACAGCTTCCGTGCGCTGAATACACCAACCGTGGAAGAAGGCGCATGGCCCTGGATCTACGGCGATGCCTACGGCTACACCAATTCCGATCCCAACCTGCCACCGGCGCCCTCCACTTTCCTGCAGCTTTCGCCCTACTACGAGTACGTGCTGAGCACCTGGGTAAGCGGCCAGTTTATCAACGACTACGACCCGGCCCGCAAAGTTCCCCGTACACTGGAGGAAGTGGAGCTGCAAAAGCGCCCCGAAATGCTGGACCGTGCCGCCATGCACTTCTGCCTGGCCGATGCCTTCCATCCCGGCGCCGAGCTTACCTGGCCCATGCGTAACGCCTCTATGTACCGTGCGGCCTACCGCCTCAGGATGTGCGAGGAAGGATCACCCGAGCCAAGCTATGGTTCCACCCTCAGCACCTACGATGTAATGCTCGTGAACGGACCCCTCTACGGGCAGTCGCCCGGCGGCCTGACCCGCTGGATGGCCCTTCCCTGGCAGGGTGATACGGCTTACTGCCGCTCCGGTTATGATTTTGAATACGATCCCTACCTGCCCACTTTCTGGCCTGCCCGCGTGCCCAACCAGGTGCTGACGCAGGTGGATTACCAGACGCTTTGCGACAGAAGCCAGCCGATGGAAGTGCGTATTGCCGCCTTCCAGAGCCGTCCTTCCTGGCTGAGGCAACTGCCTTCCAAGCTGCCCGCACCGGAGCAGATGATGTACATGGTGAATTATTTTAACGAGATGGGCATCCTCGAAGCCCAGCCCCGTCCCGACGATATGGACTGGTTGCCGGAAATCATCTACGTGGAGAACCTCACCAAGGTAAAGCGAGAAGAACTGGAGAAAGACCACAAGCTGTTCAACAAGGCCTTTGCACAACTGGGCGTTTACGACCGGAAGCTGGCCGAAGCCGGATGGGAAAGCGAGGAGCAGAGAAACGAGTTCGATACCATCAAGCGGAGAGGTAATTAATGGGCTCGATACCCTTTTATGATGTAGTGGTTGCCGGGGCCGGTCCAGCGGGCTGCGCCTCGGCAATCGTTTTAAAACAGGCAGGCCTGACCGTTTGCCTCGCCGATGGCGATGACGGCCGCCGCATTGGCGAATCCTTCCCGGGGGCCACTGCCCGCCTGCTTCACCGCCTGGGCATCAATGGCATGGAAGAGTTGATGGGAACAGGCGATTACAAGCCCTGCATGGGCAATGCCTCTGCCTGGGGCAGCGACCAGTGGACCTACCAGGACGGCCTTTCAAATCCCGAAGGCGGCGGATGGCATGTGAACAGGAGAAACTTCAACCTGGCGCTACGCCGTAAAGCTTTTTCCGCAGGCGCAGATTTGTACACGGGCTGGATAGATAACGTGGAAACCTGCATCAGCGACAACGGTGAGCGGGAATACCTCACCCGCTTCAGGAATGCCGGTGGGCTGCCGCAGGGAATTCGCTCCCGCTGGCTGGTAGATGCCACCGGGCGCAAGGCCCGTCTCAGCCGCAGGTTCGGCATTAGCCGCCAGAAAATGGACGACCAGATGGCGGCCATCTGCTGGTTCAGGGCCTCCGCAAACGACCGCGATCACGTCACCCGCATCAAATCCGTTCGTGAAGGATGGTGGTACACGGCCCTTCTGCCCGAAGGCATCCGCGTGGTCAGCCTCCAGTCGCTCCCCACCGAAGTAGCCGGAATGATAAAGGAACCCGGACACTTCTTCAGCGCCTTCAACGCTGCAGGCGTGCTGCCTTACGAAATAGATCAAACGGAAGTCATAGATATGAAAGCCGTTGAAGCCGGTATTGTCCGTGCCGGCAGCGCCACCGCCGACAACCTCGTATGCGTAGGCGACACCGCCCTTTCACTGGACCCGCTATCCTCCCAGGGCGTATTCTTCGCACTTTACAGCGGCATCAAGGCCGGTGAAGCCATCTCCCGCAGCCACACCGACCCATCTTCCGCAAAAGCCTCCTTCGAAGCCTACCAGCAATCCGTCAACCGTGTTTACGAAGCCAACCAGCGTTCCAGGAAATACCACTACAGCAGCGAGCTGCGCTTTGCAGGGGAAGAATACTGGGCGTCAATCGTGAATCGTCAATCGTGAATCGTGAATGGGGTCGTTTATTGTGGAAGATGCTTTCTTAACGGTCACTCATTTTCTTTAATTCTCAGTATTCAATGTCCAACAATCAATACTCAAGTGGGGCTCCGATTCGGGGAGACACTTGAAAATTGAGCATTGGGCATTGAATATTGAGAATTTCAAAAAGCAGCCTGCCAAAGAAAAGCTTCCTCCACAATAAACGACCCATTCACGATTGACGATTCACGATTCACGAAAAAAACAAACCACACTGCCATAGGGCTGTCACCCGGCGGGTTTTTCTTTGTGCTGTAATCATTCTTAATCAAAAAACTTCAGGCAATGGAAAACAGCATCATGGAACCCAGGCAAGCATCAGCTTCTTCATCCCTCATTACTTCCGAAGCGCTCCGCGAACACTGGCAGAGCCACCGCCGCCTTACGCGCCGTCTTATCGAAGCCTTCCCCGAGAAAGAGTTCTTTGAATTTTCTATCGGCGGTATGCGTACCTGTGCGGGACTTATGATGGAGGTGATGCACATAGCAGCTCCCGGCATCAAGGGAATGGTTACAGGCGTATGGAATAACAACGACGACCTGGCCAGCTTCGGCGATGACAATGTACCCACCTCCAAGGAAGAAGTCCTCCGCATCTGGGACGCCATCACCGAACGCATAGACGCACTGTGGCCGCAGATCACACCGGAGCGCTTCCACGAAAAAGACAAAGCCTTCGGACAATACGAGGGAACCATCCTGTCCTTCGTCCTTTACTTTATCGACAATGAGATCCACCACCGCGGACAGGCTTATGTATACCTCCGTGCCCTGGGAATTGAGCCGCCTGCTTTTTGGGACAGGAGCTGAGAAGCGTGAATGGTGAATAGGTCGCTTAAAGTGGGAGAAGCTTTTCTATAGCAGGCTGTTCTGTTGAAATTCTCAATATTCAATGCCCAATGCTCAATTTTTCAAGTGTGTCCCTTGAATCGGAGCCCACTTGAAAATTGATTGTTGAGCATTGAATATTGAGAATTGAAGAGGAGTAGCCGCTAAAGAAAAACATCTCCCATTCCAAACAACAAGGCTGTTTAGGATGGGAGATGTTTTTAGCGTAAATCGCTTAGGGTAAATGGTCAATTGTGAACAAGGCCGCCTGAAGGTGATTGCATTTCAACGCTCTTTTCAGGGGAATCAGTTGCCGCGGTTCGTTGCCCCGGCTTTTCCTTAACCTGGTTGGCCTCAAGGTATTTCCGCAGGAATTCCGGTTTGGAATCGTGATAGGAGCGAACTGCGCCTAATTTGTAAAGGCTGTAAATATATATCCAGGGAAGGTCCAACTGCCAAGGCAGGAACCCGCA
>DASWNB010000632.1:0-3857 GCA_036399455.1 Flavisolibacter sp.
CGCGCCTCCGGAGTTATAAACATAAGAAGAACGCAAAGGCCTTAAGCGGCCTTAGGGTTTTTGGGAGCTTGCGACCCTTCTTTGCGTTCTTCGCTGGATAGTAGCCACGGAGACGCCGGAACACTGCAAGAAACACGAAGGAAAAAACTATAGCTCAAACGACCTATTCTTTGCCTTTCCTTTGCGCCTCCTGCGTGAAATTTCCTCGCGTCTTCGCGTCCTGGCGGTTAACGCAGGAAAGCTTCCACCCACGGAGCCTCGAAGCAAGGGCTTGTGAATAATGTCCAAAGGGTATAAATCACTGGAACAACTCCGCAGCTATTCCATCTGCCATCAGCATTCCCTGATCGGTAATACGGGCGTAAGGTCCGTTTGCAGTTACAAGCTTGCTGTTGATGAAATTGGCAAGATCCCTTTCTACTCTTTTTCGCTGGGCGGCGCCCCATTTTTGTTCCAGCAGGTCCAGGTTCAGGCCTTCCATGGTTCGCAGGGAGATCATGATATATTCGTTCATCTGTTGCGCCGGAGTCAGTATTTCCGCTTCGCGTTGGGGCTGGCCTTCGGCGATGGAGCGGACATAGATATTATTGTTGGCGATGTTCCATCTTCTCTCCACCCCGTTATATGAATGCGCCGAGGGACCGAGGCCGAGGTATTTTTCACCTCTCCAATAAGAAGAATTGTGGCGGCTGCGGAAGCCGGGTTTGGCAAAGTTCGATACCTCGTAATGTTCGTAGCCTGCCTGGCGGAGCCATTCCATAAGCAGCAGGAACTGGCGGGCTTGTTTGTCCTGGTCCACGTTGGTCTTTTTTTCCGTGTTCACCAGCTTGTGCAGGGGCGTTCTTTCTTCCACGGTCAGGGCATAGCAGGAGAGATGGGGGATGCCATAGCCGGTGGCGGTCTCCACATTCTTTCGCCAGCCTTCATCGGTAAGAAGGGGAGAGCCATAGATCAGGTCGATGCTGAAATTGGTAAAGCCGTGCTTCAGGCTCAATTCGATACATTCCTGTGCCTGGCGGGCGTTGTGGGCCCGGTTCATCCAGCGCAGCTCCTCTTCAAAAAAGGATTGTATGCCGATGCTCAGGCGGTTGATGCCCAGGTCCTTCCATTCCAGTAATTTACCTGTGGTGATGTCGTCGGGATTGGCTTCCAGGGTGATTTCTGCCTCCGGAGATACGGGGTAGTGGGAGCGGAGGGCGCCCATGAGCAGGGACAGGTCGCCCTGTTCCAGGAGGCTGGGAGTACCGCCGCCAAAATAAATGGTATTGATGGGCTCGCCTGCCACGTAATCTTTTTCCCGGACAGCTTCCGTGGCTATGGCCCCGGTTACCTCGTCTTTATAGCGCAGGGAGGTGGCAAAATGAAAGTTACAGTAATTGCAGGCCTGCCTGCAGAAAGGGATATGCAAATAAATTCCCGCCAACTTCGTTATCTGTTTTCGGCACGGCGGCTTTGCAGAAAGCCGTGCAGTGCCTTAATTTTAAAAATTCAATGGCTAAGTTAAACCACCTCCTTACAGCAATTCTCTTTTTAACACTATGCTGTGGGGCAGGGGCTCAATCTTATACTGTTTATTATAAGGGAGAAGGAACCGATACCGCAGGACTGGCCCAAAAGGCCGGTCTCACCACCAGCTTTCTTTCCCGCCGCGAAGCCAATATCTACCTGGCCGAGCTTCCCTCCCTGCTTCAGGGCAAGGGCTACATCACCGCTTCCATAGACAGCCTGCACATGGATTCGGCCGCCGCCGTTGTTCAGCTTTACCTGGGCGAGCAGTACCGCTGGGCCCGCATCCACACCCTTCCCGCCGACGATGAAGCGCTCAATGCCGTTCGCTGGCCGGGCCGGGGACTGTCCGGGGCAGCGGTGGATTTCAGCCAGGTGGAGGCAGGGCAGCAAAAGCTGCTGGATTATTTCGAGGAGAAGGGCTACCCTTTTGCACGCATCTTCCTCGACAGCATTTCCATCAACGGCCCCGAAGTGACGGCCACCCTCCGGATCAACCAGGGACCGCTCTACCGTATCGACAGCATCCGCCTGTACGGCGATGCAAAGGTGAGCAATGACTTCCTGCAACGTTACCTGGGCATTGCCAACGGCAGCGTATATAATAAGAAGAAGCTGGACATGATCTCCAAAAAGCTGGCGGAGCTGAGCTATGTGACCGAGGAGCGTCCGTCGGACCTTACCCTGCTGGGCACCGGCTCCGTGCTGAACCTGTACCTGAAGCAAAGGAAAAGCAGCCAGTTCAACCTGCTCATCGGCTTCCTGCCCAACAGCGATGCTTCCGCGGGCAGGAAATTCATGATCACCGGCGAAGTGAACGGCCTGCTGAGGAACGCCTTCGGGGCAGGGGAGATACTGAGCCTCAACTGGCAGCAGCTCCAGCAGAAATCGCCCCGCCTCAATATCCTGTACGAGCAGCCCTACGTGTTCCGTTCGCCCTTTGGCATCAACTTTACTTTCGACATGTTCCGCAAGGACAGCACCTTCCTGAACATCATCATGAACCTGGGCACCAGCTACCGCATAGAAGAAAGGCAGAGCGTGGCCGTCTTCATCCAGCGGCGGCAGACCATCGTAAACAACGTGAACACCGCCCAGATCCTTCAAAGCAAGCAACTCCCGCAGGACGCCGACGTAAGCTCGCTGAACCTGGGCGTGAGCTACCGCTTCAACAATACCGACTACCGCCTCAATCCCCGCAAGGGCTACGACCTGTTCCTCACCGGCTCGGGCGGTAATAAAAAGATCAGGAAGAATGCGCAGATCCTGGAGCTGAAGGACCCCGGCAACCCTGCATACGACTTTGAAAGCCTTTACGATACGGTGAAGCTCAACGCCTACCAGGTGCGGCTGGCCGGTTCGGCCTCCTGGTTCCTGCCCATAGGGCGGCAGAGCGCCTTCCGCCTGGGGGCGCAGGCAGGGCTGTACCAGAGCGCCAACTACTTCCGCAATGAACTTTTCCAGATCGGAGGCTACCGGACGTTGAGGGGTTTTGACGAGGAAAGCCAGTTTGTATCATCCTATGTTATCGGCACGGCGGAGTACCGCTACCTCATCGGTCCCAACTCCAACTTCTTTGCCTTTGTGGATGCAGGGCGGGGCAACCACCTGCTGGAATCGGCCGGCCACGGGTACCTGGGCACAGGGCTGGGGCTTTCGTTAGAAACAAAAGCAGGGATTTTCAACCTGGTTTGGGCCGTTGGGAAGAGGGATGATACGGAGATCAACCTCCGGCAGTCGAAGGTGCACCTGGGGTTTGTAAATTATTTTTAAGGGAAGTCCACGGTCCACAGTCCACAGGCGAGGCCGAAGCCGTAAGACTCCTCCTTTGCGCTTCTTTGCGTATCCTTGGCGCTCTTGCGGTTAATGCATTAAACGCAAAGGACGCAGAGAACACGCAAAGCAGCGCAAAGAAGACATCTCACATTCGCAGCCTCGTCTGTGGACCGTGGACCTCCCTCAGTTCTTTTCCTCAGCAATATGAATTACAGTGTATTATAAAAATCCGTTTGATACTTTTGCGCAGGTGAAGTATTTGCTGACGATAGTCTTCCTTTCATTCTTTATCCTGGCGAACAGCCAGGGTATCCCTGATTCACTCAGGCGCCTTCCGGCGGACTCGCTTTACCGGGATACGGTGCTTCGCGATTCTGCATCTCTTGACAGCGCCGCCGTACCGGTCCGCCGCTACGTGCCGGATACCAGCATTTATGCCGCTCATCCCTTTTACCGCTTTACCGACCCGGTGAAATACACGGCTCAGCGCAGGAAATGGGAGGGAAAAGAAGGAGTTTTTTATGCTCTTATCGCCCTTCTGCTTTTTTTTGCGCTGGTTCGGAACGGCTTCCCCA
>DASWNB010000633.1:0-3111 GCA_036399455.1 Flavisolibacter sp.
ACTCCTCAACAAGACTGATCAAATTTTGTGCTGCTCGCCGATAATACCGAAAAGACGGATGCCAGTATATTACTATTTCCCTCCGGCCTTCAATAATCCGCCTATCATGTAGAATTTCCTCCTTCTCTACCAACGTTCTCAGTGCCCTGTTGGTTACCCAATGAAAAAAAGTGTTTTCATGAATTACTTCAATCTGTCTTCCATAGAATACCTTTCCCTTATTCTCTTCAAAGAATTGCTTTATTACATAGTAAGCCTTTTTGTCTGAATCACCACCAGGCAGGTGCTCTTCGTGTATAGTATCAAACTGAGACAGAATAGGTAATTTACTTAAATTAAAATAATCGGAATAATCGAAAAAACATTTGGTACGTGGAATCGTTTATCTTAAATGATTTTACGTGGAATTAAGAATCGTTTTTTGTGAATATTAAATCATACTTTATAGAAACCGAATATTTCGAATTGAACATCAAAGCTTACAAACCTTACTAAACCCGTCAAGTTAAGATAATAGCCTTCTCATTACTTAAAATAGGGCAGTTACAGAGAAATTTGTAGTGGCTTTTTCTGCTGAAACACTACCGAGATATTTGGCCGGAAGTTTTTAATCCTGCGGTGCATAATTGCCCGATTACCATCTTCGAACGTTTCCGGCAAACCTCCTTGCAATTATAAACGCTCGCCTTGCTACGGCCGAAATCCATCAGCAAAAGACCACTCAGCACCAATATGTGAGGGGACGATAAGGATCGACTCTGGGTCATGTCTGCGTCCACCACTGCTTCATACCTTATATTGATTAATGCTCTTTCATCGGAGCTTTTCATCCCCATCTGCGGCTACCCGCCTGATGGTGCCCTGGCAAAAAGCTTAGACGGCGACTGCTGATATCAAACCCGATTTTTACTCTGTATTTAATATCTGCAATGTTTCGTCTACTGTGTTTATATCCGTCTCCATATCCGCGTCAGACACTCCGCTCTCGCCAGGTTGTTCTTCCAAAAGCAGGAACTCGGCCAGTTCGGCAATGTTGGGGTACTTAAAGCCCATCATCACGGACAGGTTTTTTCCAAAGGCGGCATTCACAGCTTCCACCATCCTGATGATCTTGAGTGAATTACCTCCCAGGTCAAAGAAATTATCCTGTATGCCTATGTCCTTCCTTTCCAGCACTTCCTCCCAGATAGTCACCATCCTTTCTTCCGCTCTGTTGCGGGAGGGCATATAGGTGCTGCCGGTGGACATAGCCGTTTCCTCCGGTGCAGGGAGCTTTTTCCGGTCCACCTTCCCGTTGGGCGTCAGCGGCAATTCGTTCAATTGTACGAAGCGGCCGGGCACCATGTAATGAGGCAGTGTTTCGCCCAGGTAAGCCCTGAGGGTGGCGACCGTCACCTCTTCCCTGCTTACGATGTAGGCGACAAGCTCTTTCTCTCCCTCAGCATTCTGCCGCACTGTAACTACGGCCGAGTCAATGGCGGCATGCGCCTGAAGTGCGTTTTCTATCTCTCCTGTTTCAATCCTGTAGCCGCGGATCTTCACCTGGTCATCGCTGCGCCCCCTAAACTCTATAGTGCCGCCCGGAAGCCACCGGCCCATATCACCGGTCCTGTACAGCGGGACTTCGAGGCCTTCGGCGAGACGCACCCTGATGAACTTCTCTGCCGTCAGTTCCGGTCTGTTCAGGTAGCCTTTGGTAAGGCCGTAACCGGCAATACAGATCTCTCCTTCTACTCCCAGCGGCACGGGTCTTTGATGTGCATCGAGGATGTAGAGCGATACGTTACCCAGGGGGCGCCCGATCACTGAGCCCTTGGCATCAGCCGGCAAAGCGCCCGGTGCATATACCTGGCCGGTACAGAAGATGGTTCCTTCTGTAGGACCATAGGTGACAATGATCTCTGCGCCGGTGAACGCTTTCGACAGGCGCAGGAGCAGGCTGTCTGCAATGGCATCGCCGCCAATAAATATTTTCTCCACTTCACGGAAGTATCCTTCCAGCTTGTTCTCCAGGATGTGATTGGCCAGCAGGTGGTAAACACCGGGCACCGTATCGATGAATGTAGCCCCGGTCAACAGGTCCGTAAAACGGCTCATGTCCTGGAACTGCTCCCTGTTCACCATCAGGCTCGTGCCGCCGCAAAGCAGGGGTGTGAAGAGCTGGAATACGGATATGTCGAACGCATGGGAAGCAATGAAGGGCATCACAACAGGCGCCTTTCCTGTGTGCCGGTCAAGCACGTTGGCAAAGAAGTTCGACAGGTTGCAGTGACGCACCATCACACCTTTGGGCTGACCGGTGGAGCCGGAAGTATAAATCACGTAAGCAAGGTCGGAAGGCTGAAGGTCAAAAGACGAAGGGTTAGCGTTGCTGTACAGGTGCATCTGCTCCCTGAATGTGTTCAGCCATTCTTCATCCACCAGCACACGGCAGTTGCTGTCGGCTATCATGTAGTCTATACGCTCCTGCGGATACTCAGGATCGATGGGCACGTAGGCAGCGCCCGATTTCAGTACGCCCAGTATGGAGATGACCATCCATTCGGTACGGTCTACCTTTATGCCTACCAGGTCACCGGGTTTCACACCGGAAGCATTCCTCAGGTAATGAGCTACGCGGTTCACCTTATCATTTACTTCAGCATAACTCAGCGTCGTTTCGCCTGCCACAACAGCGGGTGCACCGGGTTGTTTTCTTACCTGCTCTTCAAACAGATCGGTTACAAGGAGAGTCCGGGGCTGAAGCGGCGGCACATCATTGAAAGAGACGAGTAGCTGCCGCTTCTCTTCTTCTCCCAAATAATCAAGTCGTGCAATGGGTTCGGAGGGATGTTCGATGACTGCTGACATCAGTTGTTGCAGGTGGGCAGCCATTCGTTCCGCGGTGGCCTGCTCGTATAGATCAGTGTTGTATTCTATGGAAGCGTGCAGCTCATCTCCCAGCTCAACAAAGTTGAACACGAGGTCGAACTTGCTGACAGGAATTTCCATCTCAGGGTAGGCGCTGATGGAGAGACGGTCGGCAGTTATGGTAGCAGCCTGCTCGTTGTTCTGCAGCACCACCATCACATCAAACAGCGGGCTGCGGCTCATGCTGCGCTGCAAGGGCAA
>DASWNB010000634.1:0-10188 GCA_036399455.1 Flavisolibacter sp.
ACGCAAAGACATGGAGGCTTGCGCTTGGAAGGCCTTCCGCCTTTTACCTTCCACCTTTTACCTTATACCTTACACCTTCTGTTAGAGCTTCACTTTCCCATTCAGACGAATATCCCTGGACGAGCTTCCGATCAGCACTTCGAAGTTGCCGGGCTCCAATACCCATTTGTTCTGAACATCACTGTAATACTGGAAGGCATCTTCATTGAGCGTAAGCGTTATGGTGCGCTGCTCGCCTGGCTTGAGGGAGATCTTGCGGAAGGCCTTCAGCTCCTTGTCGGGACGGGGCAGCGTGGATTTCTCCTGCCGGATGTAGACCTGCGCCACCTCCGCACCTTCGCGGCTGCCGGTGTTTTTTATGGTAAAGCTCACGGTGGCCTTTTTGCCCGCAGGCTGCACCTTCAGGTTGCTGTAGGCAAATGAAGTGTAAGAAAGGCCGTGGCCAAAAGCAAACTGCGGCTCTACCTTCCATGTATCGAAGTAGCGGTAGCCCACGTAAATATCATCGTAGTAGTAAACATTCACCGAATCGCCGGGATACTGTCCCAGGGCATGGGCCCCTACGTCCTCCAGCTTTTTCGGGAAGGTCATGGGCAGCTTGCCGGAAGGATTCACCTGTCCGAACAGGATGCGGGCCAGCGCATTGCCGCCTTCCATGCCGGGATACCAGGCCTGTACGATGGCTTTGGCATCGCCCACCCACTGCTGCATGTCAATGGGACCGCCGCCCATCAGCACCACCACGGTGCGGGGATTGGCCTGGAGCACGGCTTTGATAAGCTGGTCCTGTCCGAAAGGCATTTTCATGTCGGGCTTGTCGGTGTCTTCCGCATCGTAGGCGTTATCGCTCCATACGCTATAGTTGTAACCGTGCGTCCAGCCGCCCACGATAATGGCTACATCGGCCCTTGAAGCGGCTTCCACGGCCTTGCTGATGGAAAGCTGGTCGGCCTGGGCGCCACGGGCAATGTTGTAGCCGGGTGCATAAAGGATATCGGCCGAAAGGCCCACCATGTTCTGTATGCCCTGCAGCGGCGTGATCTCGTAAAAAGCTTTTACCTGCGAACTGCCACCGCCCATGGACTGCGGCCTTTCGGCATTGTAGCCGATGACTGCGACTGTTTTTATTTTGCTTTTATCCAGCGGCAGAAGGCCGCCTTCGTTCTTCAGCAGCACGATGCCTTCCTCGGCTACTTTCGTGGCGGTTTGCTGGTGCTCCTTCGTGTTGTATTGCCCCTTTTTTCTCGTCCCTCCTATCATGTTGGTCTTGTGCATTACGTACAGGATGCGGCGCACCTTGTCGTCGATCATGGCTTCGGCAACCCTGCCGCTGCGCACCATGGCAATCACCGTATCGCCCATGAAAAACTTGCTGTAGTTGGGATTGGGAAGCATGGCAAGGTCGGTGCCCATTTCCAGGTCGGTGCCGTACCAGAGGGCCTGCTGCACATTGTGCACGGCGCCCCAGTCGCTCATCACCAGGCCCTTGAAGCCAAGCTCTTTCTTAAGTATCTGGTTCATGAGGTAGTCGTTGTGGGTGCACCACTGTCCCCTGAATTTGTTGTAGGCTCCCATGAGTGTGTACACTCCTCCTTCCGTGACTGCCGCCTTGAAACCGGGAAGATAGATCTCCCGCAGGGCCCTTTCGCTCATTTCCACGTTTATCCAGTTGCGCCAGCGCTCCTGGTTGTTGGCCAGGTAGTGCTTTACGCAGGCGGCTATGCCCTGGTCCTGCACGCCTTTGATATAACCCACCACCATGCGGGATACAAGGTAAGGGTCCTCGCTCTGGTACTCGAAATTGCGGCCATTGAGCGGCGAGCGGATGATGTTGATGCCGGGACCGAGGATCACGTCTTTGCCGCGAAAATTCGCTTCGCTTCCCAGCACCTTGCCAAAGGAATAACCCAGATCGGGGTTCCAGGTGGCGGCCAGGCAAACGCCTGTGGGGAGATAAGTGCCGGAATCATATACGTTCTTGTCCAGGTTCCAGTCGCGGCCGTGCTCGGGACGTACGCCGTGCGGACCGTCGGAAGTAGTCAGCTCCGGGATGCCCAGGCGGGGCACGCCGCCGGAGGTGAAGGAAGAGCTGGCGTGTATCATGCCCACCTTTTCTTCCAGCGTCATTTTCTTTATGAGCTCATTGATCTTTGCGTACAGCGCCGCCTCGCCTTGCTGTGCCCTTGAAGGTGCAAAGGCCAGCAGTAAAAAAACAAGTAGGGTCAGTCTGCTTTTATTCATGCTAAAAAATTATGATGAAGTGGTTTCTGGTTTCTCGTTTCTGGTTCCTGGTTGGTTCCAAAAAAGAAGAGTGAAAACATCCGACCTGGAAAAGTAGATGCGTTTCACTCTTTCGATTGCTTATACTGAGAAAGAATCTTTGGACGTGAATCGTCAATCGTCAATCGTGAATAGGTCGTTTAGAGGGGGAGAACCATTTTTAGTGCGGCCTCTTTCTAATATTCAATATTCAATGCTCAATTTTCAAGGACGTTCCTTAACAGTAATGCTCTGTGAACCGACTTGAGAATTGAGCATTGAATATTGAATATTTTCCCTCCTAGGGGTCATTCGCCAGGAAAGAAATCTCCCCCTGCAAACGACCCATTCACCATTGACCATTCACGCTTAATATCCCGGGTTCTGCGTCAGTCCCGCGGTACGTACGTCGTTGATGGGAATGGGCAGCACGTTGTGCTTGTTCTGCTGGTAGCCCAGGGAGCCGAGTTCCTGTGCGGCCAGTCCCCAGCGTACCAGGTCCTGGAAGCGGTGGCCTTCAAAGGCCAGTTCCAGCATCCTTTCGCGGACGATGGCGTCGAACAGGGCGGTGCCGCTGGCGCTGATATCGCCGAGGCCGGAGCGCTGGCGCACCTGGTTGATGTAGCCGCGGGCCTTGGGCTCGTTGGCGGAGCGGTAGTAGGCTTCGGCAGCCATCAGCAGCACGTCGGCATAGCGGATCTGGCGCCAGTTGGTGCCGTAGTTCAGCTCATTTACCGGTCCTGATGTCTGGCTCAGGAAGGTGCCGTATTTCCTTTGGAAGTAGCCTTCGTAATCCCAGGCGGTGGGAGCCGTCCAGTTGCCGCCGGCGGCCTTGAGCTCTACTTCGGACATAACGGTTTGCCTTCTCCTGTTTACATCGCCTGCTGCAACATAGGCATTATACAGCTTGGCCTTGGGAGTATTGAAACCCCAGCCGCCGATGAGTGAGTCGTTCGGGGCCTTGGTGTAGAAATCGCTGCGCGGGCCCATGAGCTGGATGTGGATGTTGCTTTCCGGCTGTCCGCCCCACACGAAATTACCCCAGTCATAGCTGCGGCCTTCGTGGAAGGACACTTCAAATACGGACTCGATGCCGAACTCGCCTGCCTGGGAAAAGGCTTTCCCGATGGAGGGCTCCAGGCCGTACTGGCCGGAGGTGATAACCGCCTCCAACTGCGTAGCTGCCTCGGTCCACTTCTGCTGGTACAGGTAGGCCTTGCCAAGAAGGGCCTGCGCCGTGCCCTTGGACACGCGGAAGCGGTTGTCGCCGCCGTATGCGCTTTTCAGCGGCAGCACGGGAATGGCTTCGGTCAGGTCCTTTTCAATCTGCGCCCATACATTGGCTTTGGATGCGCGGGGAGTTGACTGGTATTGGCCGGGGGGGATATCGTCCAGCACCAGGGGCACATCGCCAAACATGGTAACCAGCTCAAAATAATTATAGGCTCTCAGCACCTTGGCCTCGGCAACGAGGCGGCGGCGCAGGTCCGTTTCGGGCAGCACCTTGTTCACCACTTTGTTGGCGCGGTAGATGGTGAAGTAGGACGTGCGCCAGATATCACGGACCTTGTCGTTGTTGGCATCATGAGTGTAATCGTCCAGTGACTGGTAGCCGGGCTGGTCGCTCGATCCGCTGCCGCCGGCATTGCTTTCGTCGGTCAGCATGGTCTTTACTATATAAAAGCTGCCCCAGTTGGCATTGTAGTGTGCGGAAAGCAGGTCGTAAACGGCCGTAGTAGCCTGCAGGGCATCGGCATCGGTTTTATAGAACTCCTGCTCCGATAATCTTCCCGGCACTTCCTGTTCCAGGAATTTTTTACAGCCGCCGGCCAGCAGGCCCGCCGTAATGCATATGATGGATAGTTTATTGATTCTTTTCATTTGTGTCCGTTTTAGGGGTTTAGAAACTGAATGACAATCCGGCCAGGAAAGTCCTGGGAATGGGGTACACGCCCCTGTCTATACCCAGGCTGCTGGCATTTCCACTTCCCGCTTCGGGATCAAGTCCCGGGTAGTTGGTGAAGGTGAAAAAGTTGTCAAACGAAATATAGGCCCTGGCATTCCGGATCTTCAGCCTCGACGTAAGCGTGTTGGGCAGGGTGTATCCCAGTTGCAACTGGCGAACGCGGGCATAGGAGCCGTCGAATATCATCAGGTCGCTGTTGTACACGAACTGGCTGGTGGTATTGGCGGAGGGCCACTCGTTAGTGCTGCCTTTGCCGGTCCAGCGGTCGGTGAAGAAGAAAGCCGGTTTGTTGGCCGTTGCGCGGTCGGCGCGGTTAAAGCCCATGAACACGTCGTTGCCTGCCTGTCCCTGTATGAACACCAGGAAGTCGAAGCCCTTAAAGCCTACGTTGGCGCGGGCGCCGTAAACAAATTCCGGGTGGGGGCTGCCGATGTAGGTCTGGTCGGAAGCGGAGATCACTTTATCGCCGTTCACGTCCACTACGATCGGGTCGCCGGGCTTGGGCGTATAGCCGGTAAGGCCGCCCGAGAGGTAAGAGTTCACCTCGGCCTGGTCCTGGAAGATGCCTGCGGTTTTGTAGCCGCGGAAGTACCAGATGGGATAGCCCTGCTGGAACACGGTGGCCGTATAGCCAGTGCCCACGCCGGCGCCGCCGATCTCGGCCACGTTGGGATTGAGGTAAGTCACCTCGTTGTCGATCGTGGTGAGGTTGGCAGCCACTTCCCAGGTCAGCAGCGAGTTGGTGCGGTTGCGGTAGGAAAGGTCGAATTCCCAGCCGGTGTTCCGCACGTCGCCGCCATTCACGAAAGGCAGGGTGTTGCCCGCAAACAGCGGAGGCGTGCCGGGAGTGATGAGATCCTTTGTGGTTTTTCTGTAGTAGTCTACGGTCAGGCTGAGGCGGTTGTTGAAGAAACCGAGGTCGGCTCCAATATCAAACTGCTCGCTGGTTTCCCATTGCAGCTCGGGGTTCTCCAGGTTGGAAGGCGCAGCGCCTACCAGGTAGCCGCTGTTGGTGTAATAACCGGGGTTGATCACACCGATCGACGACTGCCACATGCCGATGCCCAGGCTGGACAGGCTGCCGTTGCGGCCCCAGCTTCCCCTCAGCTTGGCAAAGTTCATGAAGCTGGAAACGGAGGTATAGAAATCTTCGTTGGACAATATCCATCCCGCGGATACGGAAGGGAAGGTACCCCACTGGTTCTCGGGCGGCAGCATGGAAGCTCCGTCCCTTCTCAGCGTGGCGCTCAGCATGTATTTGTTCTTGAAGTCGTAGTTTACCCTTCCGTAGAAAGAGGCGATGTTGTTGGAGTTCGCCTGGCTGCCGATGCGGTCCAGGGCGTCGGGAGTGAAGTCGGAGTAAGCCCATTTGTCTTCTTCCTTGAACAGTCCCGATGAAGTGCCGCCTACATAGTTCCACATCCTTTTCAGTGCGGACGTACCGGCCAGCAGCGATAGGCCATGCTCGTTGAACCTCCGGGTATAAGTAGCAAAGTTTTCCCACTGCCAGGAGAACCAGTTGTTCTGCCAGTCCCACAGGTTGCCTACGGTATTCAGGCGTTCGCTGGAGAACCAGAACCTGGGCGTCCAGCCGTGGTTGCGGTCAAAGGCGGCGTCGATACCAAAACGGCTTGTGAATTTCAGCCCGGAAATGGGTTCGATGTCAGCAAATACGTTACCGACCACTTTGTTCTGGTTGGTCTGAACGTGGGTAACGTCCAGTTGTGCCAGCGGGTTGCCCACCTCGCCAAAGATGTAGGGAGATATGCCGTAGAAGTTGCCGTTGGCATCCCTTACCAGCGGGTGGCCGGCGTTGATGGCGTTCTGCACATGCACGGGAAGCGCGCCGGTGTACACTACGGGAGTGATGGGGTCCATCATCAGCGCATTGTTCACCACGGAGCCGAATTCGGAATCTTCCGGTATGCCCCTGCGCTTGAAGTGGGAGTATGAGAGGCGGTTGCCCACGTTCAGCCAGTTTTTCACCCTGTGGTCGCTGTTCAGGCGCACGGTGTAGCGGTCGAAGCTGGAGCGGTCGCCGCCGGCAATGCCCTGCTGGGTAAAGAAGGTTCCTCCAAGCAGGTAGGTTGATTTGTCCGAGCCGCCGCTGAAGTTGAGCGTATGGCGCTGCAGGGGTGCGGGCTGGAACAGTGCGCCAAACCAGTCGGTACCCTGGATGCCTGCCACGTCGGCCTGGGTGGGCCTGTTGGGCGTGTTGGATTCCTGGAGGTATTGCTGGTATTGCTGCGCGTTCATCATGGGCATCAGGTCGCCCACGGTTTGCCTGCCCAACTGCATGCTGTAGTTTATTTCCGATGTGTTGCGGCGGCCTGTCTTGGTGGTGATAAGCACCACGCCGTTAGCGCCTTCCGCACCGTAGATGGCTGCGGAAGCAGCATCTTTCAGTACGTCAACCGATGCAATTTCTGAAGGATCGAGGTATTCGATGCCGCCGGCACGTACTCCGTCAACAATGTAAAGGGGTTCGGAGGGACCGTTGGAGCCCGTGCCACGGATGCGTACCCGCACGCCATTGCCGGGGGAACCGGAAATGGGGAGAACGGTCACGCCTGCCGTGCGGCCCTGTAAAGCCTGCTCGATGCGGCTGGAGGAAACGGTAGCCAGCTCTTCGGATTTCACAGAGGAAATGGCCTGGGTTACCTGGGTTCTCCTCTGCTGGCCGTAGCCCACAACCACCACCTCGTCCATCTTCACGACGGAGGGCTGGAGCTTGATGTTGACCACGGACTGGTTGTTCACGGGTATCTCCTGCGTGATATAACCTATAAAGGTCACCTGGAGCACCGCATTGTTGGCCACGGTAAGCGAGTAATTGCCGTCGCCATCCGTGGTGGTGCCGTTTGTAGTGCCTTTTTCAATGATGGATACGTCTGTCAGCGGCTCGTTATTGGCGCCGGTGACCTTGCCGGTAATGCGTATTTCGGCGTTCTCAGCCTCGTTTTGCGAAAGCACCGCTACCAGCCCGGGATTGATGCGCTTGTGTGTAAGGCCGTTGCTGCCAAGAAGCTGGTCAAGCGCCTGCTGAACAGGTACGTTGACCGCATTGAAGTTCACTTTCTTTCTTAATGCCGTAAGCTCATAATTGTACAGGAAACGGATTCCGCTCTGCTTTTCGATGGCACTGAGCACTTTCCGGATCTCGGTCTGGTTAAGGTGAAGGTTTACGTTCTGTCCATTAACATCTGTTGCATTAACCTGGAACACCGCAAATAGGATCAAGATGAGGGAAAGCTTCATGATCTTCAAGACTTTTAGAAGCGAGGGATGAATGGACCTGATGAAAGGTTCATTTTTTTTCATACTTTTATTTTAAGGTGAACGATATGAAACCTCTGTCTGGTCAACAGTTTTGAAGGTTTCGTTTAATAGCCCGCGGGAAGTGTTGCAGCATTTCCCGTTTTTTTTGCTACATATCTTTAGTGTTTTTAGCTTGTGTTGAATTTCATTGTTTTAGTATTTCAATTTCGTTTCCACTGATCTTATACCTGAAAGGCGCAATGTATTGAAGGGCCTGCAGGGCTTCTTCCACCGTTTCGTTGGCAAAGGAGCCGTGCAGCCTGAAGTCGGCCACCTTGTCGTTGCTGAATCGAATGTGTACGTTGTACCAGCGCTCCATTTTCTGCGCCAGCTCGCGGAAAGTATCCCCGTCGAAGTTGATCTTGTTGTACACCCAGGAAGTTTCCTTCAGCGAGGAGTCGGCCATGTTCTTTGGCAGCGCGGTGATGGAGATGGCTGGAATATGCTCCGGCTTTCCCTTCACTCCTTTTCCTTCTTCTGCCGCAGGGGCTTTTTCCTTGTTGAACACCAGCTTTTCGTGCGGCCGAAGGATCACCTTGGGCGCCTTGGGCGCATTCTTGTTGGTTACTTCTATCATGCCGCGGATAAGCGTGGCTTCAATGAGTGTTTCGCGGGGATAGGACTTCACGTTGAAGGCCGTTCCCAGCACGCGGATGTCTATGTCGGACGTATGTACGATAAAGGGGCGCTTCGCATCTTTCACCACGTCGAAGAAGGCTTCGCCTTCGAGATGCACCTCGCGGATGGTATCGTTGAAGCTGCCCTGGTAAACCAGTTTGCTTTCGGAGTTGAGCCAAACCTTGCTTCCGTCGGGCAGCAGCAGGTGCGAACGGGCGCCGGTGCGGGCTACCACTTCGTTCACGGGCGCCTGCCCTGAAACATCGCTTCTACCTATAAAAAACAGGTAAGTGCATACGGCCAGGCCGATGAACATAGCTGCGGCCAGCACCCTTCTCAGCGTCACCAGCCTGCCGCGGCCAGGAATATATTCCTCCCCGGGCTCGATGGCCGGTCCTTCTTCCTGTTCGGCAAGGGCAATGATCTGGCGGAAATGGTCGTCGTCCTCGGCGGTATTGGCATCGGTCTCGGGGCGGGAGTTCCAGAAATTGGAGAACACTTCATAGAAGTATTGGGCCTCGGGGTTGGCGGCCAGCCAGGAATGCAGTTCATCCAGCTCGGCCGTTGAGGCCTCGCCGGACAATTTCCGGGCAATGAGTTGAGCAAAGCGATCGTTCATCAGAATGCGTCTTTATACACAGACAGTTGTTTAGTGAAGGTTCCCTAAGCGGGGAGAAAAGTTTTTTTTGGAAACGCTTTTAAGCCTTGGCTCCGGAGGGAAAGCTATTGGCTGATAGCTGTTGGCTGTTGGCTTGTACACGTCAGGCCTATGGGCTTCTGTTTCTAAAGGAGAATTTAAGTTTAACCGCGAGGACGCCAGGACGCGAGGAAAAGAATTGCTAAACTCTTGCTTTCTTGCGCCTTGGCGTCCTGGCGGTTAGCTTTAAATCACGTTCCTGATACGAATTCTCAATTGCCTGTACGGGAACAGGCTAACAGCCAACAGCTATCAGCCAACAGCTTCTCTCAATTCTTCCTGGATACTCTCGTAGGAAAAAAATCAAAGCTCAAACGGAGCTTCTCGCTGATCTGCTTCACGGCGATGACCATCTGGGCATCGACGGTTTTGGGGGAGATGTTGAGAACCCGGGCCACTTCCTTGTAGCTAAGGCCGTCTTCGCGTACCAGCTTGAACACCATTTTGCAGCGCGGCGGAAGGGCGTCGATGGCGGAAGCGATCTTTCGCGCCAGCTCGGAGGTGATCATCTTTTTCTCCGGCGAATCGCCGTCGGTCAGTTGGATGTCGAAGAAGTCGAATGGCTCGGTGGCGCTTTCGCGGGCCTTGGCCGAAAGATAGTTGAGGGAAGTGTTTTTGGTGGCGGTATAGAGATAAACGCGGAGGTTTTGCACGGAGGGAAGCTCCGCTCTTTTCCGCCAGATCTTGACAAAGACCTCGTCCACGATCTCGCGGGCCTCGTCAGCCGAGCGGATGATGGATGCGGAGAAAAGGGTGAGTTTTTTAGCGTAGAGGTCGAACAGCTTGCGAAACGCCAACTGGTCGCCTGCCGCTATCTGTTCCTTTAATGTCTGAAGCAAATCTTCATTCATAAAGCAGGCAATCGTGGAATAAACTTAGTAATTATTTAACAATCCAAAAATTTTTGTTGGAAAGTCCACGGTCCACAGTCCACTGTCCACAGCAGGTCGTTTATAGTGCAGAGCTCTGGCCGTAAGTCTTATGCCGTGAATCGTCAATCGTCAATCGTGAATAGGCCGCTTCAGCTTTGCGTGCTTTGCGGTTAAACCAGCAGGAAACGATTGGCCTAAGGAACCAGAAACAAGAAACCGTAAACCAGAACCCGGCTTACGGCTTAAGACTAAAGAGCATCTTCCACTATAAACGACCTGCTGTGGACCGTGGACTTCCCTACCAAACATTCCTGGGACAACTGTCGCCATACTTGTTGCCAAGAATGAAGCCCAGCATCAGCTCATGGGTACCGTTGCTGAAGCGGTTCAGCGTGGAGGAGGTTTGGTCGTATGCGTAGCTTATGTTGAAGGTGTTGGATACGTTCAGTCCTACCATG
>DASWNB010000635.1:0-5950 GCA_036399455.1 Flavisolibacter sp.
ATAGGAGCCACGTATTTCAGGGAGCTGTACCGCCAAAAAGCACAGGGTAATAATATCAACCTGCAATCGCAGCAGTACGTGGATAACATTGCGGACGATCTTCTGAACCCCACATTCACCTCTTTCATAGCCCGCGACCTGTTTGCTCCCGAGCAGAAATTCTCCGTCGGTCCATACACCTATCTCCGCGACCGCGGCTATTCCTTCGAAATGGCGCTGAACGATAATACACAGGGTGTTCTGAACAAAAGACTGAAGGATTACGTGGCCGATGAAACAGCCGCCAATATCCCGCTTATGTTCTATCATACCGTCATTACCCGCGACGGCAAGATGATGATCATAGGTACTCAGCCGCTGCGCTTCATGATGCACCCCCCGCTCGCCGATTCGGCCCAGGCGGCGCCAATTGCCGATGCCGTTGATTTCACCACCTTTTTTGCCCGGCAGGACCCGTACAACCTGCGCATCCTTACGGCGCTCCGCATGAACGCTACTTTCCCCGTCGTTCTGCCCAACGTATGGCTGCCTTCCACTCCCGTAATTGACGTTATGGACGGAGGACTGCGTGACAATTACGGCGTGGAAACCTCGCTCCGCTTCCTTTCGCACATGCAGGACTGGATCACCCAAAACACCAGCGGTGTCCTTATGGTTCAAATCCGCGACCGCATGGACGGCGGCTGGGAAAATCCTTACGAATCCGACAACATGACCGGCAACGCGGTGAAGCCTTTCTTCCTGCTCCAGAACAATTGGTACAAGTTGATGGACTACTTCCAGAGCGACATGGCTACGTATTTCGTCAGCAACAGCGGATACCCCATTCACCGTGTCACCTTCCAGTACATTCCTGATAAGGAAGAAAATAAAGCTGCGCTAAATTTCCACCTCAGCCAGCGGGAAAAAAGGGATATAACGGCTTCGTTGAAATCGAAGCATAATCAACAGGGGTTTAGTAAGGTAGTGGAGTTGGTGAAGAATCCACAGTCCACGGTCCCTGCGGCCGGCGGAGGCTTGCCGCAGGCGCAGCACGGTCCACAGACGAGTCATTAAGGTGGAGCTTTCTTCCCGTATTGTGAGTTGTTGAAAGAATACTCAATACTCAACGCTCAATTTTTAAATGTGTTCCTACATTGGACCTCCTTGAGAGTTATGAGTATTGTAATATGAAGCTACTCCCAATAAACGACCACCCACTCTTATGACTCGTCTGTGGACTGTGGACTTCCTCATGGATATATCAGTTGAAAGCTTTCCTTCACCACCTCAATACTCAGCCGCTCTGCGGTTTCTGCCGGTTCGCCATCGATATGCAGGGGAGCCAGGGAGGGATTGTGTATTTCGATGCCGGAGGTTTGGAAGTAGAGGACGGCAGCTTTTTCATCCACCACGTCTATTTCACGCAGGTGGTTGAAGCCGCCTACCTGGCGGATGGTTTGGTAAAGCAGGCTCAGTTTGTTCTGGCGGGTTACGATCACCACATCAAGCATGCCGTCCGTAAGGCTGGCCTGCGGTGCAATGGTGAAGTTGTTGCCAAACTGGTTGCTGTTGGCCAGCGAGATGAAGAAGGCCTCAATTTCGATGGTCCTTGAGCCACTCCGGATGGTAAATTGATGAGGGTGGGCAGAGAAGAAATTGCTTACCGTCTTCCTTACGTAAGTAGATAGCCCCCGCCTCGGGTCGTTGGCAAAATCATGCGCTACCTGGGCATCGAAGCCGATACCGCAAAGCATGCAGGCAAAGCGGCCGTTTACAAGAAAGGTATCCGTCCACTGGCTTTTGCCGCCGAAGATGATGTTCAGGGCTTTTTCAGGGGCCCTGGAGATGCCTGCGCTCAGGGCCAGGCCGTTGCCCGAGCCGCAGGGCAGTATGCCAAAGCGCAGGCCGGTATGCTTCAGGGCGGAGATGACCTGGTTCACGGTACCGTCGCCGCCGGCAATTACTATGTCGGTAATTTCTTTTTCCGCTATGATGGGGAGAAGAAAGGAATAATCGCCGCTGGCTACGGAGGGAAAGATTTCGAAGGGCAGCTCCGCCTTTGCGGTGGCGTTGCGTATCAGCTCTTCCAGCGCTCCTTTCTTCTTGTTACCCGAAATGGGGTTGATGATATATAAAAGCCTTCTTTCCAGCATTATTTAACCGAGAGGGTGCACAAATGTACTCTACGCACACGTACGGTGGCCGCCACGTTGGGGTCGGAGGGGAGCGAGATGGTATAAACCTTTATGGTCTTTGACTTAGCCGCCAGCGCCTTGAGCTTTGCATTCTGCACCCTGGCCACGGGCCCTTCTACCTTAAGAAGTTCCTTTTCGCCGGGGCCGACGAATATAATGGTCCTCTTCCAATCCTTCTGCTTCTCGGCTTCTATGTAGCTGATCAGAAGGTGCCCGGTCTTTTTAAGGTCGGCCGCCTTGATGCCTACGATGTTCTTTTCCTCGTTCTCCTCCGAGCTTTTCAGGCGGATCTTGCCGCCATGCACTACCATCCAGCTATCCTGCGCTTCAGCGCAAAAACCGGCAATCGAAGCAAACAGAACGAGGAACAGCGTTTTCATGGTTGATGTTTTAATTGTTATACGAAAGTAGCGAAGGGCCGTCAATCGTCAATCGTCAATCGTGAATCGTGAATAGGCCTCTTATGTAGGAAGATGCGCTTCTTTAGCAGGCAGTTCACCTTTAAACGTTAAATATCCAATTCTAAAGAACAGCTTGAACCATGGGTAATAAGTGAGAATGAGAATTGAGCGTTTAATATTAAAATCTAATCAGCCTTCCCACCAAAAGAAAAGCATCTTCCACCCTAAACGGCCTCATTCACGATTGACGATTGACGATTCACGTGCTAACAGAAACATAAAGATTCCCTTTTAATAGGCTACCCGCCCTGTTTAGCGTATCTTTGCGCCTCCAAAAACAGCTTTTGGCCAACCGCTAAAAGCCAATCGCTTTTACTTATGAACATCAGAAATATAGCCATCATTGCCCACGTTGACCACGGTAAAACTACCCTGGTAGACAAGATCCTGCACGCCACAAAGGTTTTCCGTGATAACCAGGAAACCGGCGATCTTATCATGGATAGCAATGACCTGGAAAAAGAACGTGGTATCACCATTTTCAGCAAAAATGCCGCAGTAGTTTACAAGGACGTGAAGATCAACGTGATCGACACTCCGGGCCACGCCGACTTTGGCGGCGAGGTGGAAAGGGTATTGAAAATGGCCGATGGCGTTATCCTCCTGGTAGATGCCTTTGAAGGCCCCATGCCTCAAACCCGCTTCGTACTCCAGAAAGCCCTCCAACTCCACCTGAAGCCCATCGTAGTTATCAATAAAGTGGACAAGCCCAACTGCCGCCCCGATGAAGTGCACGATGCGGTATTCGAGCTGTTCTTTAACCTCGATGCTTCCGAAGAGCAACTGAATTTCCCTACCTATTACGGCTCGGGCAAGAACGGCTGGTTTAACGACAGCCTGACCCAGTCAGAAGATATTACCCCGCTGCTGGACGGCATCATCAAGTACGTTCCGGAGCCTAAAATAAGCGAAGGAACCCTGCAGATGCAGATCACCTCGCTTGACTATTCTTCCTTCCTGGGAAGGATCGCCATTGGCAAGGTAGCCCGTAACACCATCCGGGAAAACCAGCCCATCTCCCTGGTACAGGCAGACGGTACCAAGAAGTCAAGGGTGAAGGAACTCTATGTGTTTGAAGGAATGGGCAAGAAGAAGGTGACCGAAGTGGTTGCCGGCGACCTCTGCGCTGTTGTAGGACTGGAAAATTTCAACATCGGCGATACCATTGCCGATTTCGATGCTCCCGAAGCCCTGCCCGTTATCAGCGTTGACGAGCCTACCATGAACATGCAGTTCTCCATCAACAACTCGCCTTTCTTTGGCAAGGATGGAAAGTTTGTTACCTCCCGCCACCTCCGCGACCGCCTGATGAAGGAAACCGAAAAGAACCTGGCCCTGAAAGTGTACGACACGGACAGCGCCGACAGCTTCATGGTTTACGGCCGCGGCATCCTGCACCTGGGCGTACTGGTAGAAACCATGCGCCGCGAGGGCTACGAGCTTACCATAGGCCAGCCCCAGGTAATTACAAAAGAAATTGACGGCAAGAAGTGCGAGCCGTTTGAAACCCTGGTGGTAGACGTTCCCCAGGAATACGCCTCTAAAGTTATCGACCTCGTTACCCGCCGCAAGGGCGAAATGCTGGTGATGGAAACCAAGGGCGATATGCAGCACCTTGAATTCGAGATCCCTTCAAGGGGTCTGCTGGGCCTGCGTACCACCATGCTTACCAGCACGGCCGGTGAAGCGGTAATGAACCACCGTTTCAGCGAGTACAAGCCCTGGAAAGGACCTATCCCCGGACGTAACAACGGTGTGCTGATTGCCAAGGAAGCCGGTACCACAACCGCCTATTCCATTGACAAGCTCCAGGACCGCGGGTTTTTCTTTGTTGACCCGGGTGAAGAAGTGTACAGGGGCATGCTCATCGGCGAGAACAACAAGCCCGGCGACCTGGTAGTGAATCCCAACGAAGGAAAGAAGCTCACCAACATGCGCGCCAGCGGCAGCGACGGCACCGTAAGCCTTCCTCCCAAGCGCCTCATGACCCTCGAAGAATGCATGGAATACATCCAGCAGGACGAGTGCATAGAGGTTACTCCCAACAACATCCGTATGCGCAAAGTGATCCTTGACGAGGAAGAGCGCAAAAAGCAGCAGAAGCGCATGAGCGCGGAAGCGGTATAGAGAGAAGCTGTTGGCTATTAGCTATTGGCTATTAGCCGAGTCATAAAAGTTTAAGAGCCGGTCCTGTACCGGCTCTTTTTTATTGATACGAATGATCGTCACGTACGAGATAGGCCAACAGCTAATAGCCATCAGCCAATAGCTTTTTCTTAACCTTCCCTGTCCTACCTTTGCGCCATGCTTCGCAGGTTACCTATATACGGCTTCTCTTTCTTCATTTTACTGGCTATGCTGCTGGCTCCTGTGCTGGCGGAGGCTCAGTGCTCTATATGTACCCGCACCGCCGAGCAGCTGGGCGAAAAGCCCGCCCAGGGGCTGAATGCCGGTATCCTCTACCTGGCCGCTACCCCGCTGGCCATTATCGGTTTCATTGCTTATAGATGGTGGAGAAAGAACAGGGGAGCGGAAGCGTAGCAGTCCTAAGTTCCAGGCCATAAGTCCTAAGTCTTAAGTCTCCTTAGTGCACCTTCGCGTCCTTCGCGCCTAGTGGTTACCTGTCTTTTTGACGGCTTAACAAATTGTTTCGTTTTTCTCAGCTATACCTTAGCTATATCTAACCTATATCTAAGTTATAAGCAAGATTGCTTCAGACAAACCGGCAGGAAAGGGGTTAAATCTACTCTTTGGTAGGAACAAGAAGCTGTCTTATATCTACGTCCAGC
Source organism: Flavisolibacter sp. (assembly GCA_036399455.1). Lineage (GTDB taxonomy): Bacteria > Bacteroidota > Bacteroidia > Chitinophagales > Chitinophagaceae > Flavisolibacter. Next base: position 5,428 of record DASWNB010000635.1, read on the forward strand.
ACTTCCGCTATCTTCCGTAATACTTCAATACTGGGTTGTGTATTATTGTTGCAATAGTTGGTTACAACCACATAACTCTTCTCGATCTTCTCCGCCAGCCAGGTTTGTGTTCTTCCCTGGTCTTTAAGCACTTCCTTTATTCGATTCATTTCTACTCCGGGCATCTGAACTCAGTCTTTAGTCAGTGAAAACTGTATCAAAATATAACATAAAAAAGTATTGGAAAATACTATTAAATGATATACATTTGTATTGAATTACAATATAAAGCCTTAACCTATGGGGAAGTTGAGATATAGTAAAGCCCACCTAGAAGAACTGGTTTTTACCCAATTGGAAAACCTGGATGCCATCCACGACCTGCTCCGCATCATCAAAACACAAAACGAGCTGCTGCAAAAGGCCAATGATAAACTAACTAAGCAACTATCGGATCACAAGGGTACAGTATATCCTAAGCCGCCCCGCAGGCGCAGGCATGGTGCTAATGGCAAGTAAGATAATGCAATCATCTGTTCAATAG
>DASWNB010000636.1:0-3032 GCA_036399455.1 Flavisolibacter sp.
CAGCAGTATGGCAATGTACTTGGAGATAAACCTGTTCAGAAACAGGACAAACAATATGCCCCCGAAAGCCCAGAGATAATCCCTCACCGGGTTGTCCAGAAAAACCCTGTCCAGAAAATTCATTCCGCGAAAATAGGGAGAGATGACCGATAAGAGACCACCGGTAACCGATAGAAGAACCACAAAGGCTCAATGAAGCAAAGATTGCACAAAGGAAGCTATTCACCATTGACCATTCACCGCCTCATTTCATAAATCGCCATTCCTTCTTTGGAAAGGATCATCAATCTGCCGTTACCAATAACAGAATGAAAATAGGGCTGGAAGGAAGGGAGCCGGTACTGGCGCTGGATGAAGTTGGAAGGATTGTAGAAGTAGATGGAGCCGGAACCGATGGTGACCACATCGTCGCGGAACACTTCGAAGCTTTGCCAGCGGCTGAGGGGCAGCTTCTTTTTAAAGGCGCCGTAATTGTCAAATACAAAAATGCCCTGGGCGGTGTCGGCAAGATAAACAAGCCCGTTGCGGTTGATTATTCTTTGGGGCGCCAGGCCTTCGGCGAATACATTGCGGAGGTCGGTATTTTCCTGGAGACTTGCGCCTTGTTCATCTATCTTCTTCAGCTTGTTGTCGTATTCGTCAAATACCCAGATGTTGTTGTCGTAGGAAAGTCCCACTGCGCCGGGCTGAAGGATGTTAAAACGTTTAAGGTCCAGCGTGGCGCGTACCGAAAGAAAGCGGTCAAGCACGATAACGGTAGAGAAGTCCTTATAGAACAGCAGTATTTTCAGCGGGTTCGAGACGTCTATGGCGTGTGGCTGCCCGAAGTTTTTCTGCTGGTTGTAAACAGCCAGCGAGTCACCGGCCGCATTCAGCTTTTTGATCTGTCCCGTGGAAGAAATAAGATAGATATTGTCTAGGTGATCCACCGCCGCATCTACTATATCACCCTTGATACTCCTCACCTGCCTGAACGTTGAATCCTGTGCTACGGCTGCGCCGCTCAGAAAGAGAAACAGAAAGAGAGCGAACAAAGCACGGAAGAAGGTTTCACGCGGAGACGCAAAGGAAACGCAAAGTTTAGAAGGTAAACGGCGGAAGGTGCTTCTCGCAACTCGCAGCTCATAGCTTGCAGCTTTCCTCAGCTTGCAGCTTGCAGCTTGAAGCTTGAAGCCTTTTCTTCTTTGCGTCTTTGCGTGAAACATGGATGTATATTTTACGGCTGCCAATTCCTCACGATGCTTTCATCCCGCCCCGCATAGGATTTCAGCTCCAGGTCGCGGCCATCAAAGGCCGCATATGTAAAGTAGCTGATCCAGTCGCCGAGGTTGATGTAACGGCTGCCTTCTGAGAGACGATAATCTATGGGCAGGTGTCTATGCCCGAATACAAAATAGTCTATCTTTTTTTCCTGGAGCTTTTCCTTGCTGTAGATAATGAGCCATTCCTTGTCCTCGCCCAGGAATACTTCCTCTGATTGTCCTGTGGCTGCCCGGCTCTTGCGGCTGAAGTAGTTGGCCAGCCCCATGCCTATGGCAGGCGGGCAAATACCAAAAAGCCATTGGCACACAGGATTGCGGAACACCTTCTTTAAAGCCTTGTAGCCGTGGTCGCCGGGACCGAGGCCGTCGCCGTGGCCTACCAGGAACTGCCTGCCGTTGAAGCTGAACTCTTTGGGAGCGAAGTACACGGGTATGTTGAACTCCTTCTGGAAGTAAGTCTTCATCCACATGTCGTGGTTGCCTACGAACAGGTGGAGGGAGATGCCGGCATCGGAAAGCTCCGCTATCTTGCCCAGCAATCGTACAAAGCCCTTTGGAACAACGGTGCTGTATTCGTACCAGAAATCAAACAGGTCGCCTACGAGGAAGATGGTGTGGGCTTCGCTTTTTATGCCGTCCAGGAATTGCACGATCTTTTTTTCCCTTTCGAGGCTGCTGGCGGCGTCGGGGGCGCCCAGGTGGAAGTCGGAAAGGAAGAAGATCTTTTTCCCGGGTGGAATCTGCATGCCGTTAGTGCTGGTCATCTATTACAAAACAATATACTTCTTTTGGACCGTGAACGCCTACCACCAGCGTCTTTTCAATATCCGCCGTGCGGCTTGGACCGGTGGCAAAGCTGATAACCGAAGGCAGGTACTGGCGGTATTTGTCTTTCATTGCCTGCAATCCATCCTTTACATCATATACAAGTTGCGAGGTATAGGCTATGCACACGTGGATGGGCGCATACACCGATGGGATCCTCCCCTGGTGCACGGAGCTGAGCACAAGGCTGCCCGTACGGGCCACCAGCAGTTCGCAGCCGGTAATAGATGCCTCGCAATCTGCTATATCGCCATGTTCCAGGTTGGGCGGTATTACGGCCTTCCACTTTTCCCCGGCGCAATAGATCTTTGTCCACTGGTTCTGGTAGCAAAGCTTTGCGAAATGCTCCAGCAGTTCCTGTTCATCCAGGCAGAATACAAACTTGCCCTGGAGTTGCGTGAACTGCTCGGCAAACACAACCACCAGGTCGTCCTGCGGCGGCTGGAAGGGAAAGGGGGAGCCTTCGGCTTTTGGAAAAGGCAATGGCGTTGGTTGTGCCAACGCCATGCGTATTTTTTTCAGTATGTTGTTCCTTGGGGATACACTCATTTGGTAGCGGGTGCCTGGTTGGTTACATTGGGATCATACGGGGGAACGCCTTCGCTGATGCCTCCCTCGTGGTGCTTGTCGTCCTCAACACCCAGCGGCTTTCTTTCCTCGAAAGGACGCATGCCTATCAGGGCCTCCACGTCGCTCTGGAAGAGCACTTCCCTTTCCAGCAGGGCCTCGGCCAGCTTCTCCACATCACCCCTCTTCTGCCTCAGCAGGCCCAGTGTGCGGGTATAGGCTTCGTCGATCAGCTTTCTTACTTCCTCGTCAATCAGCTTGGCTGTTTCGTCGGAGTAAGGCTTGGTGAAGGTCTGGTCCTGTTGGGGGTCGTAGTAGCTGATGTTGCCGATCTTGGCGTTCATGCCGTACACGGTCACCATTGCATAAGCTATGCGG
>DASWNB010000637.1:0-2902 GCA_036399455.1 Flavisolibacter sp.
AGAAACTGCTTCTATGCAATGGCAGGCTGCCTGGCCCTGCTCGGCTATGCCTGCGCCCAGGCACAGGAAGGCTACAGCTATGCCGGCAATAAGCACCGCAACGCCACGCCTGTTTACACTGCCGCACAGGACAGCAAACAACTGCTCATCCATGTGCTCAGGGAACTCAACCGGACCAAAGGCGTTTACTTCCTCTTCTCCGAGGAGAACATCGGCAATACACCCGTCACTCCCGTTAAGAACATGAACCAGGACGTGGAGCAGATACTCACCCAACTGCTTCAGCAGACCGGCCTCAAATACAAAAAGGTTTCGGGAAACAGCTTTGTCATTCTCAGCGCCAAAGAGAAAAAGAACAAGTCTGGCCTCAATTACATAACCGAAGAAACTTCCACTGCCGAACCCGTAAAACAGGTAAGGTCAGCCGATCCTATCCGCGGACGCATCACTGCCAGCGACGGCTCGCCGCTCTATGGTGTCAGCATCACCGTGAAGGGAACCGGCAGGGGAACATCCACCAATGCCAACGGTGATTTTTCGCTGGAAGTGAGCAGGGGAGATGTGCTGGTGGTGTCCTACGTAGGTTACCAGCCGCAGGAGCTTACGGTAAGCGACAGCCGCAACCTTGCCATCACGCTGGCGCCTTCCAATGCGCAGGTGTCCGAAGTGGTGGTGACTGCCCTGGGCATTCGCAGGGAATCCAGGAGGCTGGGCTACGCGGTCAGCAAGGTGGATGGAGATGAATTCACCAAGGCCCGCGAGATAAACCTGGGCAACGCCCTCACGGGCAGGGTAGCAGGCGTCAGCAGCAGCGGCCCGCTTACTGGTCCCGGCGGTTCTTCCCGCGTGCTTATCCGCGGCAACAACTCGCTTACCGGCGATGGCCAGCCGCTGTACGTGGTGAACGGCATTCCCATGAACAATACCAACCTCGGAAGCGCAGGCATGTGGGGCGGCGCCGACCTGGGTGAAGGACTCAGCAGCATCAACCCCGATGATATAGAAGAGATATCTGTGCTGAAAGGTGCAGCCGCCGCGGCGCTCTACGGGCAGTTGGCCAGGAACGGCGTGGTGCTCATCACCACCAAAACCGGCAAGGGAAGAAAAGGCCTGGGCATTGAAGTGAACAGCAACGTGCAGGTAGACAAGATCAACAACTTCCTCGATTTCCAGGACGTGTACGGCCAGGGAACGCTGGGCAACAAACCCGTTGACGTTACATCGGCCATGAACACGGGCATGAGCTCCTGGGGTGCACGCCTCGACGGATCGCAGTCTCCCATCTTTACAGGTGAAATGAAGCCCTACGCCAGCCAGGGCGATAACCTGGCCCGCTTCTACGAAACCGGCGCTACGCTTACCAACACGGTGGCCCTTTCGGGCGGCGGTGAAACCGGCAGCTTCCGCCTCTCCCTCGGCGACCTGCGCAACAACTCGGTCTATCCCAACTCACGCTATATACGCAACACCATCAACCTCGATCTAAGCTACAAGCTGTCAAGCAAGTGGTCGGGGCAGGCGAGTGTGATCTATGCAAAGGAGATCGGTAAGAACCGCTCCAACCTGAGTGACGGTCCGGGCAATGGCAACTTCGGCATTCTTTTCCTGCCGCCCAATGTCAGCGCCGATTACCTTTCGCCGGGCTTTGCAGACGGAGGCAAGGAGATACAGTTCAGCTCCGATGCCTTTACCACCAATCCTTTCTTTGCAGCCAACCGCTTCCAGAACAATACCAACAAGAACCGCGTGCTGGGCGTGGCAAGCCTTCGCTTCAACCCGCTCGACTGGCTTTATGTACAGGGCCGCATCGGTAACGACTTCTACGCCTTCAACGCTACGCAGATAACGCCTACGGGAACCGCCTACAGGCCTACGGGCAGCCTCGATAACGAAGTGGACAGGTTCTATAATGAGCTGAACGCAGACATACTTGCAGGAGCCAACAGGAACATCACCAACGACATTTCCTTTGGTCTTACCCTGGGCGCCAACCTGCTGCAGAACCGCGTACGCATCAACACCATCAACGCCAGCGGGCTGGCCTTTCCCTTCCTGTACAATCCCGGTGCAGCCACCAGCCGCAGCGCCAACACCACCACTCCGCGCAAGGACGTCCGCTCCGTTTACGGCAGCCTGGAACTGGGCTTCAGGAATTTCTTCTTCCTGAACCTTACAGACAGGAACGACTGGTCGAGCACCATTCCCATCGAAAACAACTCGTACAACTATCCTTCGGTCAACGCTTCTTACGTGTTCTCCGAGCACCTGAAAATGCCCTGGCTCAACTTCGGTAAATTCAGGGTGGGCTATGCACAGGTGGGCGCCGATGCCGATCCTTTCCAGACGGCGCTTTACTATGCTACCAACGGCGCCGTTAACGGGCAGCCTCTCGGCAACCTGGGCAACAACATTCCCAACAACCAGTTGGAGCCTTTGCAGATAAGGGAATTTGAAGTGGGCACGCAGCTCAGCCTTCTTAAGAACCGCCTGAACATAGACGTGGCCTGGTACAACAAGGAAACGCTGAACGACATCGTGCAGGGAACCGTATCGGTTACATCGGGCTATCAAACGGCCGTGGTGAACGTGGGCAAGGTGCAGAACAAAGGCATCGAATTCCTGGTGAGCGGTTCGCCCATCAGCACAACCAATTTCAGGTGGAATTCCTCCTTCAACTTTGCGCACAATGAAAACAAGGTGGTGGAGCTCGCCGAAGGCCAGACCTTCATGGACCTGGCGCAGAGCCGCACTACAAGGGGCTTTATCCAGCACCGCCTGGGCATGGCTTCCAACCAGGTGATGGTTTATGATTTCAAGAGGGATGCAAAAGGCAACATGGTGCTCAATGCCAGCGGCTTCCCGCAGTCCGCCGATGCGCTGACCCCCGCCGGCACCAGCATCC
>DASWNB010000638.1:0-3682 GCA_036399455.1 Flavisolibacter sp.
CAAATACGGTTGTAAAGAATCATTGGTTGATTCTATCCGTCGTGCAACTGACGTAATGCTTGCCGGCAAGGTAGCAGTGGTTGGTGGTTATGGCGATGTGGGTAAAGGTTCTGCGGCTTCACTGGCTGGCGCCGGTTGCCGTGTGATCGTTACCGAGATCGATCCTATCTGCGCTTTGCAGGCTGCTATGGACGGTTTTGAAGTAAAGCGCATGATTGACGCTGTGAAAGAAGCTGATATTATTGTTACCGCTTCCGGTTGCCGCGACCTGATCACCGGCGAGCATTTCAAGCTGATGAAGGACAAGGCCATCGTATGTAACATCGGCCACTTCGATATCGAAATCGATGTTGCCTGGCTGAACGACAACTACGGTGACACCAAGGACACTATCAAGCCCCAGGTAGATATTTACAATGTTGACGGAAAGGACATCATCCTGCTGGCCGAAGGCCGCCTGGTGAACCTGGGTTGCGCCACCGGCCACCCCTCCTTTGTAATGTCCAACTCCTTCTCCAACCAGACGCTTGCCCAGATAGAGCTCTGGACCAACAGCGAGCAGTACGAGAACAAAGTATACGTTCTTCCCAAGCACCTCGATGAGAAGGTTGCCCGCCTGCACCTCGCCAAGATCGGCGTTGTCCTGGACGAGCTGACCGACGCACAATCTGAATACCTGGGCATCAGCAAGGAAGGTCCCTTCAAGCCGGAGCACTATAGGTACTAGTATTAAGCCGGAAGTCTTAAGTCATAAGTCTTAAGTCTTAAGTCCCAAGCCTGGAGCCGGTAAACATAATAAAAAGCCTCGCAGCAATGCGGGGCTTTTTCTATTCTAAATAAAGAGGAAAGACTAACCGCCAGGACGCCAGGACGCGAGGAAGGCAGAAGGGGGAGGCATTTAGGTAGAGGTAAAGGTGAAGGGTCTGCTGGCCCGTGGCAGCTTCCAGCCAGGCTTATGACTTAAGACTTAAGACTTCTGACTTAGGATTTACGACTTACAAGAGTTCTTTCCACCTGAAGTCCTTCACAGCGACGCCTTTCATTTTTTTCAACGAGGCATTTAGCCGGAGTTTGGAGGATCTGTCGAGACCAGCATCCTTTATATAGACTACTCTGCCGGGCTGGAAGGGAACACTGGTCAGGGAGACGTTTGTAATGAATGATTTATACTTTACGGGGAATACAACGTACATGGGCAGGGCTTCTTTTGCGGAACTGTCTGTGATCCTGAAAACAAGAATGGATTCAAAGGCAAAGTGCTGGTTGCCGAATTCGTATTCATTATAGAGGTTCAGGCCCGGATCGCCGGTCAGGTACTCATAGCCGCCGCCGTTCTCGATGTAATCGCCACATTGAACACCGGAAGCGCCAAGGGTTTCGAAGTTGACCTTTGACTTTTCAAAGCTGAACCAGTCCTTCCGGGGAGTGGGCTCCTTCAGCGAGCAAAGCTTCATAGTAATCACGTACCGTGGATCGCTCTTTCCCGCAGTATCCATTGCCAGCCTAACGCTCAGGTAGGGCGACTGCGCCGCCGCGGAAGTGCATGTAAAAAGGAGCAATAGCAGGTAAAGGAACAAGGGCTTCATCCCTTAAATATAGGGGAAAAGGTGGAAGGCAAAAAGGTAGAAGGTATAGGGCGAAAGGCTGCTTGCCTTCTGCCTTCTACCTTCTACCTTTTGCCTCCTCAGTGTCTCGACCGGGAATCGTTTTCGCCACGCGGGTTCGAGTCCTGCATGGTTTCTATGCGCTTGCGGGCATAGCTGAGGGCGGCCACGGGCGATTCAAAGAGGCGGGGCTCGCCGTCCTCATCGTTGATCACCTCGCCTCTCAGGTTATCCGAAACAGGCTCCTGGTAATAATAAGATGCCGTGAAGTATTCTCTGGGAATAATATTGGGATTCTCCCTTTGCATGGGATGGGGGTCAATTCTAAGCCATACCTCTCTTCCGTTTATAGATTGCTTCTCTATCATAACACTGCTCTTTCGGGGAGAAAGTACAAAGTTGAGGCCAGAGAGGGAAGCTGATGGCTGATAGCTGTTGGCTGTTAGCTTGTTCACGTTCAGCCCCCGGCATCACGTTCCTGGGAGATGATATTGTGCTAAAACCTCCTTCCGGCCGCCGAAAGCGCAGCAAGCTGCAAGCCATTAGCAATATACCGCTTGTAGCTTGCAGCCGGAGGCATCTTATATAAGGTAATCAAAATAGTTGAACGTACAGAAGCCGATTGCTGATAGCCATCAGCTAACAGCTTTCTCAAGCTACCGCCTGGGGCTCGTTCAGCAGGTTTACGATGCTCTGGTAGAGTTGGTCCCTGGTGAAGGGCTTTTCCAGGAAGATGTCGGCGCCGCTGTCGAGGGCCACATCCTTCACGGAGCCGTCAAAGCCGGAGATCATTATAATTTTTACGGAAGGATAGTTGGTTTTGATATGACCGATGAAATCCACCCCGAAACCGTCGGGAAGCTTGTTGTCCAGGATAATAACGGAAGGCTGCTCTTTTTGTAGATATTCTTCAGCAGCCGAGAGTTTTTTAACGTGATCGAGTTCCATATCCCTGCCGTTGAGCATAATGTTCACCAACAGGCACATATCGCCTTCGTCTTCAACGATCAGTATTTTCTTAGTCTTCGTGGTTTGAGGTGCAGTCTGTGCCATATTCCTTGTTTAAGTTTAAGCTTTAAAAAATAAATTGGCGGTAATTCCCAAACAGTAGCCTGTTTGACCCTTCAGGTAATTAAAAAATCGTTCCAAAATTCATGAGCCCGGCAGATTGCCGAAAGAGTAGGGGAGTTTCTGGTTTCCGGTTTTTTGTTTCTGGTTGCTTAGGTGTGCCATTCTCTCCCTTGGTGAAGCCCAAGAGTGACCGCGAAGAGCAGTGAAAGCCTGCGCCTAAAGAACCAGAAACCGGAAACTATAAACCAGAAACCCTTCCCAGGCTTGCATTTACGAAAAATACCCTCTATCTTAACCGCCATTGTCCAATCCTAAAAGAAGTCACTCATGAAATCCGTTGTAAAACGCCTGTTTACCCTGGATAACCCGGGTTTAATACAGAAGGTCATCTTCTCTTTTCTTTTCCTCCTCTTTTTTGCCGCAACGCTTTACCTGCTGATCAACAGCCCGGCGTAGGACGTTAAGCAATGAGAGATAACCGGGAACCGATAACCGATAACCGATAACTGATAACCGATAACTGATTACCGATTACCGATTACCGGTAACCGAGGGTTGCAGGTTCTTCCTGCAGTCCTGCTATGTTGGGGCCTAATTCCCAATTTCCTAATTCCAGATTCTCCGCCCCATTTTATTGTTAAATAAAAACTCCTATATTTACAAACAGCCTCATGGCCAGTGCATCTGATTCCTGCAGAAAATACCCCACCAACTCAATTGCTTAGAAGACGGTTCGGTTTCATTTAATGTTTAACCCATTAATCAGTAACTCATGGAGAAGCAATTAACCATCGCTGTAAGGAATGCCGCAGGCGAAGACGGACTTACCCTGGCCTGCAAAAGGGGCGAACTGTTTCGCAACGATTCCCAACTGGAAAAACTTTACAGCCAGGGCTACCGTGTCCACGACTATTCCATCGTAGACGAAAAAAGAGCCGGTGCTACGGAACCCCAGACAGTAGTCAAGGTGTTCCTGAAAAAATAAAAATGATTTCTCACATCCACCC
>DASWNB010000639.1:0-7790 GCA_036399455.1 Flavisolibacter sp.
CTTGGGACTTCCGACTTAATGACCCGTCTGTGGACCGTGCCGCCTCCGGCAAGCCTATGGCGGCCAGGGGACCTATTCACGATTGACGATTCACGATTCCCGATCAATATCCCCTCACATTACGGCCTTCAATATAGTTCATGAAGGCTTTGTTTACTACGCGGTTGCCGCCGGGGGTTGGATAGTTGCCTGTGAAGTACCAGTCGCCGAGGTTGCTGGGACAGGCTGCATGGAGTGATTCTATGGTTTGGAAGATCATGTTTACGGGAATTTCCAGGCCCACGGGGGTGATGAGCCGGGTAATCTTTTCAGTGATCTCCTCGTTGGTGAACGACTTGTATATCTGCTTTACTACGTTTATGGTGTGTAACTGGTTGTTGCGAAGCAGCTCCTTGCATTGTTCGTAAAGCTCGCGGAGAAGGTCTTCCTGGCCTCTTTCCTTCAACAGCTCCACGGCGGCGTTGAATGCCACGAAATCACCCAGCTTGCTCATGTCTATGCCGTAGCAGTCGGGGTAGCGTATCTGCGGGGCGGAAGAAACAACGACGATGCGCTTTGGGCCCAGGCGGGCCAGCATACGGATGATGCTTTCGCGGAGAGTGGTGCCTCTTACGATGGAGTCGTCAATCACCACCAGTGTGTCCTGCCCCCTGTTTACCGTTCCGTAAGTGATGTCGTACACGTGCTGCACCATTTCGCTGCGGCCTACGTCTTCGGTGATGAAGGTGCGCATCTTCACGTCCTTGATGGCTATCTTTTCCATCCGCACCCTGCGGTTCACCATTTCGGTAAGCTTCTCGGGCTCCACGTTGGCGCCCCAGGAAAGTATGCGTTCGATCTTGATCTGGTTCAGGTAGTCCTCGCAGCCTTTTATCAGGCCGTAGAAGGCCACTTCCGCGGTGTTGGGTATGAAGGAGAAGATGGTATTCTTCAGGTCGTAGTCGATCGATTCCAGCACCTGCTTGCTGAGGTTATAACCCAGGGCCGATCTTTCGCGGTAGATCTTTTCATCGCTGCCGCGGGAAAAGTAGATGCGCTCGAAGCTGCAGGCTTTTCTTTCCTTTGGCTCCAGCACCTGCTCCAGCAGCACTTCGCCGTTTTCCAGGACAATGAGGGCCTGGCCGGGCATGAGTTCCTGCACTTCGTTCTCGCCTACGTTGAAGGCGGTGCGTATGGCGGCCCTTTCGGAGGCAGCCACCACTACTTCGTCGTCTATAAAATAATACGAAGGCCTGATGCCGTGTGCATCGCGGAAAACAAAGCCGATGCCGTTGCCGGTCATGCCGCCTACATGAAAGCCGCCGTCAAAAAGCTTGAGCGCTTTTTTAAGTACGGAAACAATATCCATCTGGCCGGGATTGGCCTCGTCGGATTTTACCAGGAAATGATGAAGCACTTCCATCATGGCGGCCAGGTCGCTTTGCTTCTGGAAATCGCCGGGCGGCATATTCACCAGCTCAAACAGCTCGTCGGTGTTCACCAGGTTGAAGTTGCCTGCCAGCGCCAGGTTGCGGGCGGGAATGGTATGGCGCTTTATGAAGGGGTGGCAGAATTCTACATTATTCCTTCCCTGCGTTCCGTAGCGAAGGTGGCCGAGCAGCAGCTCGCCCAGGAACGACAGGTGTCCCTTCATCAGGCCTGCATAATTGCCTACCTCAGGGTTGAATTTCTGCAGTTCCCTGTACTCTTCTCCCACTTTCCTGAATACATCGGCTATGGGCTGGTTCTCGCTGCTGCGGGTGCGGGCCAGGAAGGGATATCCCGGCTCCACGTTCAGCTTCACGGCTGCAATGCCGGCGCCGTCCTGTCCCCGGTTGTGCTGTTTTTCCATCAGCAGGTACAGCTTGTTCAGGCCCCACAATACCGTTCCGTATTTCTGCTGGTAATGCGCAAACGGCTTGCGAAGCCGGACAAAAGCAAGACCGCATTCATGTTTTATAGCATCACTCATGGCGAAGAAGTCGCAAAGGTAGATGAAAGAGGTGAATGGTCAATGGTGAATGGTGAATAGGTCCCTCGGCCGCCATAGGCTTGCCGGAGGCGGCACGGTCCATAGTAGAGCCGTTAAGTCGGAAGTCCCAAGTCGTAAGCCGAGCCTATACGCTTTCGCCGAAGCTTCAGCGTAGTAGCTCGGTGGTCGGTGGTCTCTTACCGGTTATCGTCTCTCAATTCCAGGCCGGGACCGGCAGCGATACTCTCAACAGGCATCCGTGGTGGCCGAAGGGGAACAGTTCGGCGCTGCCGCCGAAGAGCTCGGCGCGGTTGCGGATGTTGGAGAAGCCCGTGCCTTCCCGGAGGATGCCGGGGTCGCAGTCGCGGCCGTCATCCCTTATCTCCAGGATAAAGGCGTCACCAGCGGCCATGAGCTCGATGGCGATGTTGTGGGCGCCGGAACGCCTGATGATGCTGTTGAGCTGCTCCTGCACAATGCGGAAGATGGCCAGCTTGCGGTTTTCGGGCAGCGGGTCCTCGTCAAACCCGAAGTAACTCAGCTCTATGTTGAGGTGGTGGGTTCTTTTGAGCGTTTCTATGTGGTCATGCAGCGAGTCTATCAGGCCCAGATCCCTGAGGGTGGAAGGCACAAGGGAGCGCGACATGGCCCTTATCTCGTCGATTACACGGGAGATGCCCTTTACGGCCATCCTGATCATTTCAGAAGAGCCTTCCCGGCTGTTTTCCTGCGCCAGGTCGAGATAGAGCTTTATGGTGGTGAGCTGCTGGCCCAGGTTGTCGTGCAGTTCTTTTCCTATTTCGGTGCGTTCGTTCTCCTGTGCATCCAGCGTGGCCTGTGTAAGCTGGCGCTGGTGGGTGAGGCCTTCGGCGATGAGGCGGGATTCGAGCTTTTTTCTTTCTGTAATGTCCGTGAACAGGCAAACGATGTTGAGCAGGTTGCCGTCGTTATCAAAAGCGGGGTCGGTGGTGATCATGATCCAGGTCCTTTCGGCAGAGCGGGGGCGCCGGAAGCCCATCACCACATCCCGCACAATCTGCCGGGAGCGCAGGGCCCTGTAAACGGGTCTCTCTTCCAGCGTAAACGGCCGCCCGTCCTCGTGCACCGCATCGGTAACAATCTCCCATATCCTTCGTCCTATCATCTCTTCCTCGGGATGGCCTGCGATAGTGTATGCAGAATTATTAGCCATTTGGATATATCCTTCGGCATCCATGAGCAGTACGCCGGTCCTCAGGTCGCGGAGAAGGGTGCGGAACCTTTGCTCGCTTTCTTTGAGGGCGTCGGTGGCCTGCTTCCGCAGGGTATCGTCATAAAAATAGATAACCACGCTGTTCACGTAGGGATTGTCCAGCAGGTTGTTGGCCCTGAGCACACACCATTGCCACTCGCCGCTTTTCTTCTTCAGCCTCGACACAACAAAGTTCACTTCGGCATTCCCGGCCAGCTCCCTTTGAAAGCCATCTATGGTCTTGCTATGGTCATCGGGATGCACATAGCTGAATATGTTATGGCCTGCTGCTTCATCGGCTTCGTAGCCCAGCACGTTCTTTACGGAGGGAGAAGCAAAGCTGATGATCCCGTCGTGGTTGCACAGCACCATGCCATCGAGCGAATAGGAAATCAGCGAGCGGTAGAATTGCTCGCTGGCGGTCAGCTTCTGCCCGGCCAGCTTCATTTCTGTAATATCCTGCCCTACTACCAATATGCCTGTGCGGCGGTCTTCGGGGTCGCTGAGGAATTTGGCCGTATAGGAAAAATAGGCTGTGCCCTGCGGGCCGGTATAGGACACTTCGCCCTTCCATACGCCAGTCCTGTTAAGCACTTCCAGGGCGTCGGAGAAGGAGCCTTCCCGGAACTCCATGTAGAGCAGCTTCGTTACGGGGCGGCCCAGCGCTTCGGCGGCGGGGATGTTATAGTATTTCTCGGCCAGCTTGTTCCAACTGAGCACATTGTGTTCGAGGTCGGTGGTAATGATGACGTCCGATACGTTCTCCAGTATTCCTGCCTGGTAGCGGAGCTGTGCTTCCTTCAGCTTGTGGTCGTGTATGTCTATTACCGAGCCGATAAAGCCGATAAAAGTGCCATCGTCGAGGAAGCGGGGAGTGCCGGTTTCCTGCACCCAGCGGTAATTCCCCTCTACATCTGCATACCTGAGGCGGTAAATGAGCACCACCGGCTGGCGCCTGTCGAAATGCTCGTCGAAGGTGCGGCCTGCGGCTTCAGCATCTTCGGGATGGATGTGGTGCACCCATTTCTTCTGTCCTGTTTCATCGGGTTCGAAGCCGGTGTTCCGGACAAGGGTTCTGTTCACATAGGTCATCCGGTTCTCCGCATTACTTATCCAGATCATCACCGGGGCGGAATCGGCCACGTCGCGGAAGCGGGTTTCGGTTTCCTTCAGTCTCAATTCGGCGGCCCTCCATTCGGTAATGTCAGTTGCGCCTATGACATAGCCCAGCGGCTGGTCCTTTTCGTTTTTCAGCAGGCGGAAGTTAATAAGGAGCATCACCTTCCTGCCGTCTGTGGGGCGGGTAAAGTGCATTTCTCCCCTCCATTCTCCCTGTTCGATTATGGCCTGCCGCACTTCTTCCCTGGTGTACCCGGGATAGCTGATGCCGATAAGCGTACGCAGGTCCTTTCCTATTACCTGATCGGCCTTCAGGCCATAAATTTCCTCGGCTGCCCTGTTCCAGGTAATGGGCTTGAAATCAAGGTCGGAGGCGGTGAGTATATCGGAGGTTTGCTCTACCAGGCTGGCGAGAAGCCTTATCCTTTCCTCGGTCTGTTTCTGTGCGGTGATGTCTCTTTGCGTACCCCAGATGCGCCTGAGGCAGCCGTCTTCCACTATACCGATAGCGTTGTTGAGGAAATACCGGTCATTGCCAAAACTATCCTTTTCGTGCGTTTCGGCATTTACTATCATAAAGTTGTTCTCCCTGAAGCCCCTGTAGCTTTCGGTATTGGCGGGGTCACTGAAGTCCATCATCTGGTCGGCGGGGAGGTTGTAGAGCTCCTCGGCCCGGGCAAAGCCGTACATGGAGGCCATGGCATCATTGCACTCGGAGAGATAGGAATCTTTTCTCATCCTTTCAAGGAACTCCTCCAGCGAGGCCTCTATGGGAATGGGATGGCGTAACTCCTGGCAAAAGATGCCTTCGGAGCACTGGTCTATATAGCTTTTGTAGCGTTTTTTTTCTTCTTCAAGGCTTTGCTGCAAACCGAGCTGCCGGGTCATGTCCACGGACACCAATTGCCATATCTCGTTATTATCGGGGGAAACAGGGGAGAGATAAAGCTCGATCATCAGCGGATTCCCGTTGCGGGCGGAGAGCCGGTAGAGGCCTTTGCCTTTCTGGCGGGCGGTGATGCTGTTGAAAAAACGTATGCGGCCATCCTCGTCAAAGAGGCTGAGCAGGTCAAGGGAGGAAAATTCTTCCGGTGAATAGCCGTAGAGGAGTGCAGCAGCCGTATTGGAGAACCTTATCCTGAATGATGCCGCCTCAATGATCCACACGGGAAGGGCAAGCTGCTCCAGGAGCGCAGCAGACACCAGCCAGGGATTATCTCTAGTGGAATTGTCAGGCAGCATAGGATGTAAGCAAAGTGGTTCGTTCGTCGAAAGTCTGGCAAAATAAGCCAAGGCGTGCAGAGTTAAAAGCATCCTCCTGCTTATTCCCCCGGCTTAAAGGTTTTTCATTAAGAAGTCTACGGTGCACAGCCGGAAGTCTCAAGTCGTAAGCTCTAAGTCAAAAGTTCTAAGCCCTAAGCCGTAGGTCTAAAGCCCGGTTATCGCTAATCGTCTCGCAACCCGCAGCTCACAACCCGCAGCTTCTAAAAAGCTTCAGCTTGGAAGCCTTCTTAAAAACCACTCCCTGCGGTCTTCCCGTTGCCTGTCCATTTCTGGAGCTGGGGGCAGGAAGCGTCGGGGTGGTCGATCATCACGTAGTAGTTGGGGATGTGGGTGTCCAGCCACTTTTCCAGGGCAGTGTATTTCTTTTCCTCGAGGGCTACCTGTGCAATACGGTTGTAGTCGTCGCGCAGGTTCATCCTGTGAGGTTCGGAGCGGGACTTCAGGTAGAGTACGCGTACGCCTTTCTTCTGTGCCCTTTCGTCGGTAAAGGCCAGGGGTTGGGAGTATTCGCCCAGCTTCAGCCTGTCCAGAACGGCTACTACGTCCTTGGGCAGCTCGTCGATGGTAACATAGGTGTCGCCATCGCGGCTGAGGATGTAGGGACCGGCAAACTTTGCCTGCTCGTCCTCGGTGTACCTGCCGGCAGCGGAGTTGAAGTCGAGGGTGCCTGCAATAAGCTTGGAACGGACAGAATCAAGTTTTGCGATGCTTTGCGTCACCTCTTCATCGGTCACGGGAGGAATGCGGAGGATGTGCTTCACCACGGCTTTTTCGCCGTTGCGCTCCACCATCTGGATGATATGGTAGCCGAATTTGGATTTAATAACGGGTGAAATTTCGCCTTCTTTCAGGCGGAAAGAAGCGGCCATGAAGGCAGGGTCCCAGATCTTTTCGTTCCGGTTCAGCTCATAGCGTCCGCCATTCTGCTTAACGCCGGGGTCTTCTGAGTAGCGGGCCGCCAACTGGTCGAAGGTGGTTATTTTGGATTCTATCTGCCTTTTGTAATTGTTCAGCTCATCGATCACGTACTTTTCCAGGTCGCGGGAGGCCTTGGGATAAACCACTATCTGGCCTATTTCCAGCTCGGATTCAAAAAAGGGCAGGCTGTCCTTCGGTATCTTTTCAAAATAAGCCTTTACCTCGGCGGGGGTGATGCGTACGTTGTCCACGATCTTGCGCTGCATGGCTTCGGCCAGCTTACGCTCCTTTACGGATTCCCTTGCATCGTCCTTTATCTGGTAAACGGTTTTGCCGGCTATGTTCTCCAGCGCTTCGGTGGAGCCGTAAACGCTTATGAAGTGGCGTACACGCTGGTCCAGCTCAGCTTCTACTTCTTCGTCTGTCACAACCAGCGAGTCTTTTTCGGCCTGCAGCATCAGCACCTTGGATACAAGGGCCTGGTCAAGCAGGAGGCATTCCGCGTTTTCAGGGATCTGTCCGCCCTGGCGCTGCATATCGGCAATGGAGTTGCGTAAGTCGGAATACAGTATGATACGGTCGCCTACGATGGCGGATATTTTATCGGCAACTATTTTCTGGGGCTGGGCAGAAGCGGTGATCATCAGCCCGGTAAGTGCTACGATAACTGAGAAAAGTTTTTTCATAATAAAGCCTAAGTCTCCAAAAGTAACTTTTTGAAAGAAAAGGAGAGGGGGAAGTTAAGGGATTAACAAAGTTTTGAGGGGGGGTGAATCGTCAATCGTGAATGGGTCGTTTACAGCGGCAGATGCTTTTCTTAGGACAGACTCTGTGATTTTAAGGTTTTTAGTTTAACCGCCAGGACGCGAAGACGCGAGGAGATTTCACGCACTTGTCCCGCAGCAGGCGGGAAAGGCGCAAAGGAAAGGCAAAGAAACGGTAGCCTGAACCGCACTCTTTCTCTTTCTGTTTCTTTCTGTGTTCCCACGCCTCCGGAGTTATAAACATAAGAAGAGCGCAAAGAAGCCCTTAAGCGGCCTTATGGTTTTTGGGAGCTTGCGACCCTTCTTGCGTTCTTCGCTGGATAGTAGCCACGGAGACGCCGGAACACAGAAAGAAACAGAAAGAGAAAGAGTGCGGTTCAAACGACCGTTTCTTTGCCTTTCCTTCGCGCCTTTCCGCCTGCTGCGGGACAAGTGCGTGAAATCTCCTCGCGTCTTCGCGTCTTGGCGGTTACCCCAGGAACGCTTCCACCCACGGAGGCCTCGAAGCAAGGGCCTATGAATA
>DASWNB010000640.1:0-2801 GCA_036399455.1 Flavisolibacter sp.
TATTCATAGGCCCTTGCTTCGAGGCCTCCGTGGGTGGAAGCGTTCCTGGGGTAACCGCCAAGACGCGAAGACGCGAGGAGATTTCACGCACTTGTCCCGCAGCAGGCGGAAAGGCGCGAAGGAAAGGCAAAGAAACGGTCGCCTGAACCGCACTCTTTCTCTTCCTGTTTCTTTCTGTGTTCCCACGCCTCCGGAGTTATAAACATAAGAAGAGCGCAAAGAGAAGGCCTTAAGCGGCCTTAGGGCTTTTGGGAGCTTGCGACCCTTCTTTGCGTTCTTCGCTGGATAGTAGCCACGGAGACGCCGGAACACTGAAAGAAACAGAAAGAGAAAGAGTGCGGTTCAAACGACCGTTTCTTTGCCTTTCCTTTGCGTGAAATCTCCTCGCGTCTTGGCGTCCTGGCGGTTAACCCCAGGAACGCTTCCACCCACGGGGCCTCGAAGCAAGGGCCTGTGAATAATGTCTATAGGATATAAGAACCAGAAACTATAAACAAGTAACAAAAAATCCCGCCTCACGGCGGGATTGGATCGGGTACATAGGTCTGGTTTTCCGTCCTAAGTATCTTGAGGGGTTAGTCCAGCTTAGCTGCAGCCCATGCTGTTGCCGCAGTTGAGGCATTTGTAGCAGGTGCCGCTGCGTACGGTGATGTGTCCGCAGGTGTTGCAGGCAGGCGCATCGCTTTGCATGCTCTTGGCTGCTACGTTCACCGCATCCAGCCCGCTGCCTCCTTCAGGCCTGGCGGCAGGCTTTGGCTTGGCAGGCGCGGGAGCTACCACGCGAACGCTTGAAAGCTCGGGCTGTTTTGCGGGCCCGGCCGGGGCCTGCGAGGTGGGCTCGTCCCACTCTTCGCTGCCGGTATTCATTACCTCGGGCTTGTCCAGCACATGAACCAGGTCGGTGCGGTTGAGGTATTCGTAGCCGAGTGCACGGAACACAAAGTCAACGATTGAAGTGGTTGATTTAATATTCGGGTGCTCCACGAAGCCTGCGGGATCGAAGCGGGTAAAGACAAACTTCTCCACGTACTCTTCCAGGGGAACGCCATACTGCAGGCCGATAGAGATGGCAATGGCAAAGCAGTTCAGCATGCTGCGCATGGTAGCGCCTTCCTTGGCCATGTCTATGAAGATCTCTCCTACAGTGCCGTCGGCGTACTCGCCGGTGCGCAGGAAAATGGTCTGGCCGTTGATCTTGGCCTTTTGGGTGAAGCCCCTGCGTTTGGCAGGCAGTGCACGGCGCTCAACGATGGTGGCGAGCTGGCGCTTCAGGGCCGTATCGGGAGAAGCCTGGACCCTCTTCTGCACTTCTTCCAGCAATTCTTCTATGGTCAGCTTGGCCATGTCCACGATCATGCTTTCTTCCGGCTGCGTGCTTTCGGCCTGAACCTGCGTGTCTTCTTCTTTTTTCTTCTTGTCCGACTTATTGCTGAGCGGCTGCGAAAGCTTGGAGCCGTCGCGGTAGAGGGCGCAGGCCTTGAGGCCAAGCTGCCAGCTCAGTAAGTAGGAATCGGCGATCTCTTCCACCTGCGCTTCGTGGGGCAGGTTGATGGTTTTGGAGATGGCGCCGCTGATAAAGGGTTGTGCAGCGCCCATCATGCGGATGTGGCCGTGTGCATGGATGAAGCGCTGGCCTTTCTGGCCGCACTTGTTGGCGCAGTCGAACACGGGCAGATGCTCATCCTTCAGGTAGGGAGCGCCTTCCACGGTCATGGTGCCGCAAACGTAGTCGTTGGCCTCTTCAATCTGTTCGTCGGTAAAGCCAAGCGCTTCCAGCAGGCTCCATTCGAAGTTGAAGTATTGCTCTGGCTTGAAGCCCAGGCGCTGCAGGCACTCTTCGCCCAGGTTATATACGTTGAATACAAATCCTATTTCAAAAGCGGAAGCCACGGCGGAGTCCAGCTTCTTTATTTCTTCGGCAATAAAGCCTTTTTCGCTCAGTGACTGGTGGTTGATGTGCGGAGCGCCGGAAAAGCTTCCCGCACCTACGGCGTACTTGATGATGGAGCTTACTTCCTTTTCGCTGTAGCCCAGGTTCTTCAGTGCCACGGGAACCGACTGGTTGATGATCTTGAAATAACCGCCACCGGAAAGCTTCTTGAATTTCACCAGGGCAAAATCAGGCTCTACTCCGGTAGTATCGCAATCCATCACCAGGCCGATAGTGCCGGTGGGGGCGATCACGGTAGCCTGCGCGTTGCGGTAGCCGTACTTCTCACCCAGCTCAACCGCATCATCCCATGCCTTGCAGGCGGCCTTGAGCAGGTAGTCGGGGCAGTACTGCGCTTTCAGTCCCTGGGGCTTTACGCTCAGTCCTTCGTAGGTGTCGGCGTCGTAGGCGGCCAGGCGGTGGTTGCGCATTACGCGAAGCATGTGCTCCCTGTTTTCTTCGTAGCGGGGGAAGGCGCCAAGAACACCGGCCATTTCAGCGGATGTTTTGTAGGAGATGCCGGTCATGACGGCGGTGATGGCGCCGGCGATGGCCCGGGCCCTTTCGCTGTCGTAGGGAATGCCGCTCACCATCAGCAGGGTGCCGAGGTTGGCATAACCTAAACCGAGCGTACGGTATTCATAGCTCAACTGGGCCACTTCTTTCGAAGGGAACTGCGCCATGAGTACGGAAATCTCCAGCACGGTAGTCCACAGGCGGCACACGTACTCAAAACCTTCCACATCGAATATATTGGTACCGGCATCATAGAACTTCATCAGGTTGGCCGATGCCAGGTTGCAGGCAGTGTTGTCGAGGAACATGTACTCGGAACAGGGGTTGGAAGCCCTGATCTCGCCGCCTTCGGGGC
>DASWNB010000641.1:0-3280 GCA_036399455.1 Flavisolibacter sp.
AGTTCCCTCGGAACAGGTGTAGTGGCTTTTTCTATGGCGGGAAGATAATAGCGGCTGTAGGCGTTCAGGTGCTCCAGGCATTGTGCTACGCTCCATTTTCCCTCGGCCGGCGGAAGCCCCAGCTTGATGATATCCACCTGCTTCAGATGCTCGGCGGAAAGGATCAGCTGTCGCACGTCGGCCTGCAATTGGTCTATAAGCTCTTCGCTTTTGAACTTTTTCATGACGGTTTTTTTACGATCCAGCACTACTCTTGCAAAATCTTTGCCGTGGAGAGGGTGGAAGGCAGAAGGTAAAAGGCGGGAGGCGGGGAAGCCGCGAGTTGAAAGTTACGAGCTGTGAGCAGAAGGTCCTCTGCCTTCCACCTTCTGCCCTTCCCTCCGCCTTTTACCTTCCACCTTCTACCCTTTACCCTAATTTTGGCTTGTGTCCGATCCGCAGCGCCATATTGCCCATTTTGACCTGGATGCTTTTTTTGTGTCCGTGGAGATACTGAAGGATCCTTCCCTCAAAGGAAAGCCTATCATTGTTGGCGGTGATGGCCAGCGGGGCATAGTGGCGGCCTGCAGCTACGAGGCACGCAAGTTCGGCATACAGAGCGCCATGCCTTCCATGACCGCTAAACGGCTCTGCCCTCACGCCATTTTCGTAAAGGGCAGCCATCACGATTACAGCCGCTATTCGCGCAT
Organism: Flavisolibacter sp.; assembly: GCA_036399455.1. Classification (GTDB taxonomy): domain Bacteria; phylum Bacteroidota; class Bacteroidia; order Chitinophagales; family Chitinophagaceae; genus Flavisolibacter. The sequence goes on from DASWNB010000641.1 coordinate 690, forward strand.
GGTTACACAGATCATTGCAGACTCAGTGCCGCAATACGAAAAAGCCTCCATCGACGAGTTTTACGTGGACCTTTCCGGCATGGATAAGTTTTTCGGCGTAAGCCAGTATACAAGGGAACTAAGGGAGAAGATCATCCGTGAAACCGGGCTGCCCATCTCCTGCGGCTTATCTGCCAGCAAACTGGTAAGCAAGATGGCCACCAACGAGGCAAAACCCAATGGCTACCTTGAAATTCCACCCGGCCGCGAAACCGGTTTTCTATGGCCTCTTACCGTAGACAAGATCCCGATGGTAGGCAAGCAAACACAGGCCGAGCTGCACGCTATGGGCATCAACACCATCGAACAACTGGCCGCCACCCCGCCCGATGTGCTGGAGCGCCGCTTCGGCAAATGGGGAAAGCGGCTATGGGAGAAAGCCCACGGCATCGACGACAATCCCGTGGAGCAGTACAGCGAGCAGAAATCCATCTCCCACGAAAACACCTTTAACGAGGACAGCAACGATATTCCTTTCCTGCACACCGAGCTGGTCCGCCTTACCGAGGCCACCGCCTATGATCTTCGCCAGGAAGGAAGGCTCACGGGCTGCGTAACCATAAAGCTGCGTTATTCCGATTTCACCACCGTATCCAAGCAGGAAGTGATCGACTACACGGCGCTTGACGACGTGCTGCTCATCAAGGTAAAAGACCTGTTCGGCAAGCTGCATAAAAAAGGGGAGAAAGTGAGGCTGCTGGGCGTCCGCTTCAGCCATCTCATTCCCATGACCCTGCAGATGAACCTCTTTGACAACTCCGAAGAAAAGCTGGAACTCTTCAAGGCCGTTGACAGCATCAAGAACCAGTTCGGCCGCGGTGCGGTGACGAAGGCCGCGGCGATGAAGAAGAAGAAAGAGTAGGGTTTCTGGTTTTTAGTTCCTGGTTGGTGTCCTAACGTGCAGGGTTCTTAACTTTAGGAGCGGGTGGCTTTTGAGAAACAGAAACAGAAACAGAAACAGAAACAGAAACAGAGAGAGAGAGAAGAATGATTGAACTTTGAACTACGGTTAACAGTTATCGGTCATCGGTTAACCAGAAACAAGAAACTATAAACCATACATATGCAAGCTTGGAAAGAATATCAGGAACAGAACAGGGAACGTTTTTTAAATGAAATGCTGGAGCTTTTGCGCATACCTTCCATCTCCGCAAAAAGCGAGAATAAGGATGACATGCGCAAGTGCGCCGACCTGGTGCGCCAGCGGCTGCTGGATGCGGGTGCAGACAGGGCAGAGGTGATGGAAACAGCCGGGCATCCCGTAGTATTTGGCGAAAAGATCACTGATCCCTCCCGCCCCACCGTTCTGGTATACGGCCACTATGATGTGCAGCCGCCCGACCCGCTGGACCTCTGGCACAGCGGTCCTTTTGATCCCGTGGTGAAAGACGGCAAGGTGTATGCCCGGGGCAGCGCCGATGACAAAGGACAGTTTTACATGCACGTAAAGGCAATGGAAACCCTCATCAAAACAAATTCGCTCACCACCAATATCAAATTCCTGATCGAAGGCGAAGAGGAAGTAGGCTCGCCCAACCTGGAAAAATTTGTAGCGGAGAACAAGGACCTCCTCAAGGCTGATGTAATTCTTATTTCCGATACCGCCATGATCAGCATGGAGCATCCCTCCATCGACGTAGGTGTTCGCGGACTGGCTTACATACAGGTGGAAGTGACCGGTCCCAACCGCGACCTGCACAGTGGTGTGTATGGCGGAGCAGTAGCCAATCCTGCTACCATTCTTGCCAAAATGATCGCCTCCTGCCACGACGAGAACAACCATATCACCATCCCCGGCTTTTACGACGACGTAGTGGAATCCACCCCCGAGGAAAGAGAGATGATGGCACAGGCTCCCTTCGATGAGGAAGAGTATAAAACCGACCTGGGCATGGAAGAACTGTGGGGCGAAAAAGGATATACCACCAACGAAAGGACCGGCATCCGTCCCACCCTTGAAGTGAACGGCATCTGGGGCGGCTACCAGGGCGAAGGCGCTAAAACCGTGCTTCCCTCGAAAGCATTTGCAAAGATCTCTGCACGCCTTGTTCCCAACCAATCGTCCGTTAAGATCACGGAGAAGATGCTGGAATATTTCAGGAGCATAGCGCCCAAAGCGGTAAAGGTGAATGCTTACGAGCTGCACGGCGGCGAGGCTTACATGACACCGCTGGACAGCAAGGGCTACCAGTCGGCAGCAAGGGCCATAAAGGACACATTCGGCAAGGACCCGATCCCTGTTCGTGGCGGCGGCTCCATTCCCATCTGCTCCATACTGGAAAAAGAATTGGGCATCAAGATCGTGTTCATGGGCTTTGGCCTTGACAGCGACAACCTGCATTCACCCAACGAAAAATTCAATCTCGAAAACTATTATAAAGGCATTGAGACCATCCCGTACTTCCATAAGCATTTTGCGGAAGCGTAAGCGGAGCCAGAAGTCCAAAGCCGCAAGTCCAAAGTCCTAATCTTCAAGCCGTAGATGCTCAGATTTATGACTTAAGACTTGCGGCTTACGGCTTTCAACTTCTGCCTTCAACCTTTCACCTTCT
>DASWNB010000642.1:0-4036 GCA_036399455.1 Flavisolibacter sp.
TAGGTCGCCTGGTGTGGTAAAAACATTTTTATAGCTGGAACTGCTATTTAATACTCGGTGCTCATTTTTAAATTGTTGCTTAATAGGGAAACCCCCTTGAGAGTTGAGTATTGAGAGTTGAATATTTAGAGTAATGAAGACTGCCTGCTGCAGAAAAAACATCTGCCCCTGTAAACGACCCCATTCACGATTGACGATTCACGATTCACGCCCTCACCACACCCCATTTGTTTCATAAATAAGGTTCTTTCTTAGATCATGAATCGCTGTAGTGGAATCAATCCGCTTGGCGCGGAGAAAGCGCTTGTGTTCGGATTCATCATAGTTGGCTGTGCCGGGAATAAGGCTGCCCACCTGTACGCGGCCGGCGGAATGAATGAACTCCCCGTTGCCTATCCACATTCCTACATGCACCACTCTTTCGGGGCGGCCTTCACGGGCAGGAGCGCCAAAGAAAAGAAGGTCGCCGGGACGGAGGTTCTGCCAGCCGTTTTTGGTATCTATCTCTTCACCAATGGTTACCTGTTGCGAGGCATCTCGGGGAAGAACAAGGCCGTTCATGAAGTAAATAGTTTTTGTAAAGCCCGAGCAGTCCACACCCTTTACAGAGGTGCCGCCCCAGAGGTAGGGAAGCCCCATCAGCCGCCTGGCAGTGCTCACCAGGTTTTCTTCTGTTGGCTGGCGAGATGTGGCCCAGTCGCGGTAAGGCGCCGCATCGGTAGCGGGAACGAAAGCGGTGCGGCCATCGGGAAAGCCTACTTCGTAAAAGCCGGATTGCTCCCGTTTAAATTCCAGCACATCACCGTATACCAGGTCGGACACGGTGGCGCTGTCCCTGGCAGCAGCAGTATAGGCAAAGCCGAACGGCTGCGTGTAAACGATCTTTCTTTTTTGGTGCCATTTGTAGAAGGATGTACTGTCCATCAGCTCCAGCCCTCCGCCATCCATCCATGCCAGGTATTGATCGGGAGTTTGAACCAGGTACCAGCCCCGCTCAAATTTCCATACTTTCAGCGGTGTGCCCAGCATTGCCTGTGTGGACAGCTCCGCCGGGTGGCGGGGCAGGGTGCGCAGGTTGGCCACAGAAAGGTTTACCACTGCAAAGTGCCGTCCTTTCAATGCAGGATGCGGCAGTACCGTTATGCTGTCGATAAAGGTTTGTCCTGCTTCACGAAGCCGCCGGAGCAGGGCTTCCTTAGCTTCAGGAATGTTGGTCTCACCGGCAACCACACCATTGCGTGCTGTTACAGAAAACAGGGCAGTGCGAGCATCGGGAGCATAGCTGGCCTTCACAGCTTCCGCATGCGCCTGCAGCGGATCCGCACCGGGGCTGCTCTTCCGCACCGTACAGGAAAAGAACAGAAGCAGCAGGATGGGAGCAAGCTTTTTCAAGAAGTAAAGTTTGTGCTAAGGTAGGATTAGATAACCGATGAGAGACCACCGACAACCGATTATGAGGCAGAAGCTTCCTTCTTCAGAGGCTACTTTCTCACCGGGCTATGGTATGCAAACCAGAATAGGTAAAACCGATCCCTGGTGAACCTTCGGTGGTCCCTTATCGGTTATCGGTAATCAAAAAAAAGCGGGCTTTTCAGCCCGCTGGTTCGAGTTTGTTTTGGTTGCTCTTAAAATTTTGGTGGCGAGAGAGTGGTGGTGCAGTTAGGCGGATATTGGATTTTTTGGTTTGTCTTTCAAAAGGATGAACCAAAGATAATATGGCAATTACGGGATGTGGAAGTTAATCGGTGAAAGGGTAGTTTTTTACGGTGAATGCTGATTACGGATATAGGCACTCGTTATGAACCGCAGGCGCTCGTAATTCTACGCCGTGCTTCTACGCTAAAGCTCCGGCGGCAGCGGAACTTCTTTCCCGCCTTCTGCGAGACAGGTGCGTATGCTTTGCGGCAATAATGTTGTTTTTAGAATACATGCATCCATAGGCCAACGGAACAGGCCATCAGCCATCAGCTTCCGGCTCGTAGCTACTCCCCAACAACCTCCCTGCTTTTCTTCTTCCACTGCTTGGGAACAGCGCCATCCATCTTAACGATCTTGGGATAAAACAAACCGACAGTATCTACAAGCTGCTTCTGGGCGCTCATGACGGTGTGGATGTCCTTGTAGGCAAAGGGCGCTTCGTCGAGGCCGCCGCCGATAAGTTTTACGCCGTGCTTGCCAAGGGCCTCGTTCAGTTCCTTATGCGTGACGGTCTTAAGGGCGGCCGTGCGGCTCATCCTCCGGCCCGCGCCATGAGCGGCGGAGGAAAGCGAAGCGGGTTCTCCTCTTCCTTTTACAATAAAACCCGGGGCAGTCATGGAGCCGGGAATGATGCCCAGCACGTCCTTGCCGGCCGGAGTAGCGCCCTTGCGGTGCACCACCACTTCCCTGCCTTCGAAGTTTTCCTTCCAGGCAAAATTGTGATGGTTCTCCACCATCTTTACCGGCTGCCGCCCGAGCTGGCGGGCAATCTTGGCATGTATCACATGATGGCAGGCAGAGGCATAGTCGCCCGCCAGGTTCATGGCCATCCAGTATTCGATACCTTCCTGCTCGTCCAGCCCCAGCCAGGCCAGGTTGGAAGCTTCGCCCGGAAGGCGTCTTTTCTCCTTTGCAATTTTCGTATAATGATTGGCGATGTTGGCGCCCAGTGCCCTGGAGCCGGAGTGCGACAGCAGTCCCAGGTAAATGCCTGCATTCACACCCAGCACCGGGTCGTTTTCGGGTATCTCCACTATTCCAAACTCAACAAAATGGTTCCCCGAGCCCGATGTGCCCAACTGCTTCCGTGCCCGCTCCTGCAAGCCTCTCAGCAGGCTCAATTCATTAAACTCCTTCCGGTACAGCACTTCATGATCGTCGGGTGCGGAAAAATGCGAGCCGCTGCCGAACAAAGTGGCTTCGTTCAGCTCCCGTGTAAAATAGTGCTCCTTCTGTTGCAGCTCTTTGGGATCTATGTCGAATACGGAAAGGCACATGCGGCAGCCTATATCCACGCCCACTCCGTAGGGAATGACTGCATTTTCAGTAGCCAGCACGCCACCTATCGGAAGGCCGTAGCCCGAATGCGCATCGGGCATGAGTGCACCGGCCACGGAGACGGGAAGGCGGGCAGCGCTTTGCATCTGGCTTAGTGCGCCCTGCTCGATATGATCGCCTCCAAAGATGCTGAACGATACGGCTTCGGGGTTCATTGCTATATCCTCGGCTTCGCCGGGTTTGCGGACCTTGGGAAGAAGAGCTTCGGCAATCTTGCCCAGCACCGGATCGTTGGCATATTCGTTTGGACTTTGCAGGATGGCCCTCAGCACTTCCAGCGCATCATCCAGTGAGAGGCGCTTAAAGTTCTTTTCCATGATGCTCATGGCCAGCGAGATCACCGGCCCTTCAGGGTAGCCAATGCTTCTTAAATCTTTTCCTCTCAGTTTCAGCTTTGCCATGTGGAGTACTATTCAAAAAATTAGCCAAGCATTGACAACCGATAAGCGACCACCGACAACCGAAGGGAGAGATGAGCCTGAGATTCGGTTATCGGTGGTCGCTTATCGGTTATCTCCTCTCTACCATTTCACTTCCGCTATCTCAACCGTTCCGTTCTGGTTATCCAGGGTTACGTGCTGAACGTGCACCTGCTGGTTGGGCTTGCCGAAGTTACGGTAGGTGGTGATGCGGACTACTGCGGGCACCTTGAGGGTGCGGTAAGAGTCGTAGTAGTTGACGCGGATCTTATACGTTCCTTTTTTTGCGGTTCTTGCCTGGTACTCACCGGTGCCGTTGAGGGCGTTGGAGAAATAACCTGTCTTTACGGGAGTGCCGCTGTACACGCTGCAGATTTCGCCGCCAGGCTCTACCATGCATATCCTGCCCAATACACCCGAATTGCTTTCCACTACTATGCGCAGGTCTACAGGCAGCGGGCGGATCAGGGCCTGGTTCATGGCGGAAAGGTTCAGGCTGTCGCGATGGGTGGCAATAATGGCGTTGAGATCGTTCAGCATGAGGGCCTTCATGGGAAGGTATTGTGTCTCTCTTTGCTGCC
>DASWNB010000643.1:0-4051 GCA_036399455.1 Flavisolibacter sp.
TCGATGAGTATCTTGTTGTCGGGGATGTGCTTGAGCAGGCTCACCACGGCTTTTTCCACTTCCTCGTCGTTGATGACGATGCGCATCCTCTGCCCGCCGAGTACATAGCTGGGACGAACCAGAACGGGATAGCCTACCTTGTGTGCAACCTCTATCGCTTCATCAACTGTAAAAGCGGTGCCATATTCTGGGTAGGGAATGTCCAGCTCCTTGAGGCGGTCGCTGAAGCGGCCGCGGTCCTCGGCAATGTCCATATTATCGAAAGAGGTGCCTATGATGCGGATGCCTTTTTCGTGCAGGCGCTTGGCCAGTTTGAGGGCTGTTTGCCCGCCCAGTTGCACGATAACGCCATAGGGTTTTTCGTGCTCGATGATCTCCCAAAGGTGTTCCCAGTAAACAGGCTCGAAATACAGCTTGTCGGCTATGTCAAAATCCGTTGAAACCGTTTCGGGGTTGCAGTTGACCATGATGGCTTCGTAACCGCATTCCTTTACAGCCAGCAGCCCGTGCACACAGCAATAGTCGAACTCGATGCCCTGTCCGATACGGTTAGGGCCGCTGCCCAGCACCACTATCTTCTTCTTATCCGATACAATGCTTTCGTTCACACGGCCATCTTCGAAAGTGGAGTAGAAATAAGGCGTCTTCGCTTCAAACTCGGCGCTGCACGTATCCACCATTTTATATACGCGGGTAATACCGGCCGCCTTGCGCTTCTCATACACCTCGTCCTCGCTGCCGTCCTTGATGATGCGGGCTATCTGCTCGTCGCTAAAGCCGTGGATCTTGGCCTCGCGGAGAAGATCGATGGGCAGGTCTTCAAGCCAGTAATTCTCCAGCGCCTTTTCGATGTTGCAGATCTTCTGTATCTCGTAAATGAACCAGCGGTCGATACCAGTGGCTTTGGAAATCGTGTTCACGCTCACGCCTACCATAAGGGCGTCCTTGATACGGAATATCCTGTCCCACTTGGGTGTTTTAATGTACTTCTGCAGCTCTTCGGCGTGCATCAGGCTTTTGCCGTAATAGCCCAGTCCTACCGCGTTGTTCTCCAGGCTCTGGCAGGCTTTCTGGATCGCCTCGGTAAAGCTTCGGCCGATAGCCATTACTTCTCCCACGCTTTTCATCTGGAGGCCCAGCGTATCGTTGGCTCCTTTGAATTTGTCGAAGTTCCAGCGGGGTATCTTCACGATCACATAGTCCAGTGCAGGCTCGAAGTAAGCCGAAGTGGTCTGGGTGATCTGGTTGTTCAGCTCGTCGAGCGTATAGCCGATGGCCAGCTTGGCGGCCACTTTGGCAATGGGATAGCCGGTAGCCTTTGAAGCCAGGGCGGAGGAGCGGCTTACGCGGGGATTGATCTCGATAGCTATGATCTCTTCATTCTCGGGATTCAGTGCGAACTGCACGTTACAGCCTCCGGCAAAGTTGCCCAGGTCGCGCATAAGCATGATGGCGGTGTTGCGCATCAGTTGGAAGGCCGTATCGCTAAGGGTCATTGCAGGGGCTACCGTGATGGAGTCGCCCGTATGCACACCCATGGGATCGAAGTTTTCCACGGTGCAGATGATGCAAACATTATCTGCAGAGTCGCGGAGGAGCTCCAGCTCGAATTCTTTCCATCCCAATACCGCTTTTTCCACCAGCACTTCATGAATGGGCGATGCCTGGATGCCGCGTTGCAGGGCTTCGTCGAGGTCTTCGGGACCGTGAACAAAGCCGCCTCCGGTGCCGCCTAAGGTAAAGGAGGGGCGGATTACGAGAGGGAAGCCTATCTCCTGGGCAAATTCCTTTCCTTCAAGGAAGGAGTTGGCGGTTTTTGCCGGGGCCACGGGAACATTCAACTGGATCATCCACTGGCGGAACTTCTCGCGGTCTTCTGCCTTGTCGATAGCCTTGATGTCCACTCCTATCAGGCGGACGTTATATTTTTCCCAGATGCCGAGGTCTTCGGCTTCCTTGGCCAGGTTGAGGGCAGTTTGCCCGCCCATGGTGGGCAGCACCGCATCAATCTCGTTTTCGGCCAGTATCTGTTCGATACTTTCCGCCGTAAGGGGGAGCAGGTAAACCTTGTCTGCCATCATCGGGTCGGTCATGATGGTGGCGGGGTTGCTGTTGATAAGGATCACCTTTATGCCTTCTTCCCTCAGGCTGCGGGCGGCTTGTGTGCCGGAATAGTCGAACTCGCAGGCCTGGCCTATGACGATAGGGCCGGAGCCTATGATGAGGACCGATTTTATGGAGTTGTCTTTGGGCATTCTGTTTAGCTTATTTAGGAACGTGCGGATACAAAAAAACCGGACGATTGTCCGGGGTGCAAAAATAGGGAGTTGTTTCTTGTTTTTTAGTTTATGGTTTCTTGTTCTTTAGGTGTACCAATCTTTTTTCTGGCGGACCCTCCGCAGTTTAACATTATAGTAACCACAGAGGCGCAGGGCACGGAGGTTTCACAAAGAGAACAGACTGGTGCACCTAAAGAATAAGAAACCACAAACTATAAACCAGAAACGGCGGCCCTGTAAAGACCGCCGCGTCAAGCTCTTGGGCCGCCTCTAGCCTTGAGGCGTGTAGCTGTTGCCGGGCGTGTAGCTGTTATTGTTGCCGGAAGTACCATTGTTAGTGGAGGAAGCGTTTTGCTTTCCACCGAACATGTTCTTCAGACCGCCTAAGTTGTCATCCATGAATTTCTTGCCTTTGTTTTTCAGGTTCTGCTTGTCCTGGCTGCTCATTTTCGAGTACTTGTACGCGCCGAAAGCGGCAATGCCAGCTAACAGCAAAGGGCCCAGACCGGGTTTACGTGTCATGATTCTTTGTTTTTATAAGTTAGAAAATCTAGCCCATAGGGCAGAGATAGAGTATAAAAGATCGTACCGAAGTGGGGGGAAGGTCCACGGTCCACGGTCCACAGTCCACAGACGAGACTTTATTTTGTACGCTTTCCTTCTTAGGCTAATGCCTGTTTTTCCTTCTGCTAACAAAGGTCGCTCACACTGTAGTGACACGTCTGTGGACCGTGGACCGTGGACTGTGGACTTCCTCCGTACTTTCGCTGGAATAAAGATTGATTATTAGCACATAATGAACAGGATGATCAGACTTGGTACAGCGCTGGCTTTTCTTCTAATGATTTCGTCAGGAACCCGGGCCCAGGAACGGACCTATCCAAAGAATTATTTCCGGAATCCCCTGAATATTCCCATGCAGCTCGTGGCGAATTTCGGGGAGCTGCGGGCCAATCACTGGCATATGGGGCTGGACATACGCACACAGCAGAGGGAAAATCTCCCCGTTTATGCTGCCGCCGAAGGTTATATCGCCCGCATTACCGTGGAGCCGGGAGGTTTTGGCCGGGCCATCTACATAAACCACCCCAACGGCTTTACCACTCTTTACGCCCATCTTAACAATTTTGAACCCCGCCTCCACCAGTATGTAAAGGACCAGCAGTATGCGCTGGAATCGTGGAAGGTGGACCTGCGCCTGCCGCCCGGCCTCTTTCCCGTTCGCAAAGGCGATTTCTTTGCCTACAGCGGCAATACGGGTGGATCCCAGGGTCCGCATGTTCACTTTGAAATAAGAGATACCTACACGGACAACTGCCTTAATCCCCTGCTCTTTGGCTTTCCGCTGGCCGATGCCGTGCCTCCAACCCTCACACGCCTGGCCATGTACGACCGCAACAAAAGCGTTTTTCATCAAACGCCCCAGCTTCTGGGACTCCGGAAATCCGGCGCCGATCACCTGCTGGCGAAAGGCAGCGGGCTTACCGTAGGCAGCAACCGCCTCAGCTTTGCCCTTTCCGCCACCGACCGGCTGAGCGGCACACCCAATCCCAACGGCATTTACAGCGCACACCTGTTCCTGGACGGCCGCCTTGTTTCAGGGTTTGCCCTCGATGATATTGATTACGATGAAACGCGGTACTTCAATGCCCATACCGATTACCGCTACAAATACAACGGCGGCCCCTGGCTGCAGCACATCAGCCCCATGCCCGGCGACACTACCGACCTGTACCGGCCGCTGGATTCGGATGGCATCATTGAGCTGAATG
>DASWNB010000644.1:0-4598 GCA_036399455.1 Flavisolibacter sp.
GTCCTGCTCCCAGCAGATCGTCCAGCCCGTTGTCCACCGCTTCGTTGATGGAGCGTGCTCCCAGGCTTCCGCCCACTACCAGCAGGGTCTTTCGCGCGGGGTCCAGCCCGAAGAAGCGCACGGCTTCTTCCCTTTGAATGGACGCCGCCTCCACGATCTTCGGGCGCACCGGGTTGCCGGTGATGCTGATCCTTCCTGCGGGAAAGAACTTTTCCATGCCTTCGGTAGCCACGAAAACTTTAGTGGCTTTCTTGCCCAGCAGGATGTTCGACTTGCCTGCAAAGGAGTTGGATTCGTGGATGAAGGTGGGTATTCCTTTTGCCTGCGCATAGCGCAGAACGGGAAAAGAGGAATAGCCTCCCACGCCTATCACCGCGTCCGGCCGAAATTGGCCGGTGATCTTCCTCACCTGGAAGAAGCTTTTCACCAGCTTGAATGGCAAACCAATATTTTTAATCAAAGAGCTCCTGTTGAAACCTGCGATGTCTATCCCTTCTATCCGGTAACCGGCCTGCGGCACTTTTTCCATCTCCATCTTTCCCTTCGCACCAACGAACAGTATCTCCGTGGAAGGATCCTGCTTCTTCAGCGCGTTGGCGATGGCTATGGCGGGGAATATGTGCCCGCCGGTGCCCCCTCCTGCTATGATGATCTTCTTACCGGTCATTCTGTTTTTTTATGCCTCCTCCAGCTCTACGGCTTTCTTTTTCTTCACTGGAGGCTTTTCTTCAGAAGCTTCCTCTTTCTCTTTCTCTTCCTGTTTCTCTACCGCCTTTCCTTCCAACTGCTCCACGTTTCTTGCTACGCTCAGTATGATGCCTATGGATAAGCAGGTAAATAAAAAGCTGCTTCCCCCCATGCTCACCAGCGGCAGGGTGACCCCGGTCACGGGGAAGAGGCTGACGTTCACGGCCATGTTGGCCAGGGCCTGCAATACCAGTGTAAAGCTGAGGCCCACCGCCAGGAAGGCCCCGAACGCGTAGGGACACTTCTTGAACAACCGGATGCTCCGGTAGAGGAACACCAGGTAAATAAATATCATGAAGGCGCCGCCCATCAAACCGTATTCCTCTATGATGGTGGCGTAAATGGAATCGGAATAGGGATGCGGCATGAAGTTGCGCTGCTCGCTGTTGCCGGGGCCCACGCCCAGGAAGCCGCCGTTGGCGATGGCAATCTTCATCTGGTTTACGTGGTAATTCGTTTGGTGGTCTTCGTCCTTGCTGCCGTACAGGAATCCTTCCACGCGGCTGATCCAGGTGTCCACGCGGTTAAAGATGGCGGAGGAAGATTTGCTTTCGCTGGCGGTGGTTTCTCCGCCGGAAGATTTGTGCTTGATGGTGGCGGCCAGCACCAGGAACACTACGGGAATCAGGGCTACGCCGATGGTGAGCAGCAGGTGCTTGGATGATATGCGGCCGATGAACAGCAGCAGCATGCAACTGGCGCCCAGCAGCAGCGCGGTGGAAAGGTTGGCCGGTGCAATAAGCAGGATGGTAATGGCTACGGGAATAATTACCGGAAGGAAGCCCTTCTTAAAGTCCTTTATTTTATGCTGCCTCCTGCTGAGCAGGCGGGCCAGGAACATGAACAACGAAAGCCTCGCGAGGTCGGAGGTTTGCATGGTCATGTTGATGATGGGCAGGCGTATCCAGCGGCTGCCCTCGTTGAGGGTAACGCCGAAGAAGAGGGTATAGACCAGCAGGGGTATGGATAGTATGAAGAAGAATTTTGCCAGCCTTGAATAAATGGTATAGTTGACGCGATGGGCAAAGTAGATCAGCAGCAGGCCGATAATAATAAAGGCTATCTGCTTGAACAGGTACACTTCGGTATTGCCCTTGTACATTTTATAGGCCAGCGAGCCGGTGGCGCTGTACACCACCAGCAACGACATCAGCACCAGCACAATAACGAGGCCCCAGATGACTTTGTCGCCACTGGTCCTGCGCAGTATGCTGGCCTTGTTCAGGTTCGCGAGGTCACTGAATTTTATGTCTGCGTGCTGGTTCATAGATCTTTTACCGCTTGTTTGAATTGTCTTCCCCTGTCCTCGTAATTTTTAAACAGGTCGAACGAGGCGCAGCCGGGGCTGAGCAGCACCACGTCGCCGGAGGTGGAGAGGCTGTAAGCGGTCCTTACCGCATCTTCGGCGCTCCGGGTGTCCACTATGCGAACGTCCTTTTCAAAGGCTTCATGGATTTTTTTATTGTCAACACCCAGGCAAACGATGGCTTTTACTTTTTCCAGCACCAGGTCCTGGAGCAGGGAGTAGTCGTTGCCTTTGTCCACACCGCCCAGTATGAGCACCGTTGGTTTGCCCATGCTTTCAAGTGCGAACCAGGTGGAGTTGATATTGGTGGCCTTGCTGTCGTTGATAAATTCCACGCCTCTTACCGTAGCCACCGGTTCCATGCGGTGCTCCAGGTTGTCGAAAGTCTGTACCGCCTCGCGGATCTTGTCCTTCCTTATCTCCATTGTAGCGCCTGCCACACTTGCTGCCATAGTATTTGCCTGGTTATGCCTTCCCTGTAATGCGAAATCGAATATGCTCATGTCGTGCTGCTCGGGGCCTGCGTTCACGTGCATCGTGTCATCTTTTATGTATGCGCCTTTTTCAACTTTCTGCTTCATGCTGAACGGTAATTGGTTTGAAATAATGTTGTTTTCCTTCATATAGGCGGCGATGACCTCGTCATCGAGATTAAATATGAAATGGTCTTCTGAAGTCTGGTTCATCGCAATACGGAACTTGCTGCGGATGTAGTTCTCGAATTTGTAATCGTACCTGTCCAGGTGGTCCTCCGTGATGTTGAGCAGCAGAGCCACGTCGGGCCGGAAAGTAACGATGTCGTCGAGCTGGAAAGAGCTGATCTCCGCCACATATATTGGCTTTGGATCTTCCGCCACCTGGCGGGCAAAGGAGTAACCGATGTTGCCTACCAGCGCCGCGTCTAGTCCCGCGGTTTTGCAGATGTGATGGATGAGCGATGTGGTGGTGGATTTACCGTTGCTGCCGGTGATGGCGATAATCTTACTATTGCCTTTGTACCGGTAAGCCAGTTCCACTTCGCTGATGATGGGGATGCTTTTTTCCCTGAGCTTTTTTACAAAATCATTTTTCTCAGGGATGCCGGGGCTTTTCACCACCTCTTCGGCATTCAGCAATCTTTCCTCATCCACGGAGCCTTCCATGAACTCCACTCCTGCTTCCTGCAGTTCGTTGCGATAACCTTCTTTCAAAGAGCCTTCATCCATCAGCACTACGTCATAGCCTTTCTTTTTGGCCAGCACTGCCGCCCCTACGCCGCTTTCGCCGCCGCCGAGTATGACCATTCTTTTGCTCATTTCCTTCATCCGCCCCGGAGAGCGGTGTTTTATTTTGTTTTCAAAGTGTACGGAACTGGTTCTTCACACGTATTACATTCTGCACCACAATAATCTAACAGACGGTTTGGCTTTTCATAGTCACTACTTTGGTTTTTCTCTAATCTTATCGCAGCTTCAGCGTCACTATCGACAGTACGACACATATTATGGTTATGATCCAGAACCGTATCACGATCTTGGACTCATGGTATCCTTTCTTCTGGTAGTGATGGTGCAGGGGGCTCATAAGGAAGATCCTGCGGCCTTCACCGTATTTTCTTTTTGTGTATTTGAAGTAACCCACCTGCAGCACAACGCTCAGGCTTTCCACGAAGAACACGGCGCAGATGATGGGTATCAGCAGCTCTTTGTGAACGATAAAGGCCAGCGCCGCGATAAGTCCACCCAGCGTAAGACTGCCTGTATCGCCCATGAACACCTGGGCCGGGTAGGAGTTGTACCAGAGGAAGCCCACGCAGGCCCCTATCATGGCCCCTATGAATATAGACAGCTCACCCAGGTTGGGTATGTACATGATGTTTAGGTAGTCGGCAAAGAGCAGGCTGCCGCTGGCATAAGCAAATATGCCGAAGCAGGCGCTGATGACCGCCGACGTTCCCGTCGCCAGCCCGTCCAGCCCGTCGGTTATGTTGGAGCCGTTGGAGACGGCGGTGATGATAAAGATGACGATGAGGATGTACAGCACCCAGGCGTAGTCGCGCAGCGCAACAGGCAGCAGGCGGGCGTAGTTGAATTCATGCCCCTTTACAAAAGGAATGGTGGTGACGAACGACTTGGCTTCCACGAAGTATTTCTGCTTGCCGTTCACATTCTTGACAATGACAGATGTATCACCGGCGGGAGGAGTGCCCTGGTATTCCCTCCAGATCTTTACATTGTCGTTGAAGTAGAGTGTGGCGCCTACCACGATGCCCAGCATCACCTGCCCGAATATTTTAAAGGTACCGGCCAGTCCGTCGGAATCACCTTTTTTGTAAGCAACACCTTTTTCCTGCGCCCTTCTCTTGGCGCGGATCTTCAGGTAATCGTCGATAAAGCCGATGAATCCCAGCCAGAGGGTGCAGAAGATCATCAGGCGGATGTACACTTTTCCGAGGTCGGCCAGGAGTAGTGTAGGCACCAGTATGGCCATGATGATGATGATACCGCCCATGGTTGGCGTGCCTTTCTTTTGCTGCTCGCCTGCCAGGCCCAGGTCGCGTACCGTT
>DASWNB010000645.1:0-4834 GCA_036399455.1 Flavisolibacter sp.
AGGGATGTGAAAGCGCCCGTGTGCCCGTGACCGCCACCATCAACCCAACCCCTGCCGATCCTCCTGCGCCTTCTGTCACCCCGCAGTGCGGCAGCTCCGTGCTTACGGCCGCTGCGCCACCCGCAGGCTTTACGTATTACTGGCAGAACACCGCGGACGAATTTTCAACGGCCAACTCCTCATCCACCCGTACGGCCACCGCTTCCGGCTATTATTATATCAGGAGCAGGAACAACAACACCGGCTGCTGGAGCCAGGCCACAGCCGTGCACGTGATCATTACCAACGATCCCCCCGCTCCGCCCGTACCCACTGTTCGCGAGGAATGCGGCAAGGCCACGCTGACGGCTTCCTTTCCCACCTGGGGACTCGCCTATTACTGGCAGACAACAGCCAGCGGCACTTCAACGGCCAGTTCATCCCAGACCTATACCGTCACCACACCCGGCACTTACTACCTGCGTGCCCGCAACGTTGACGTTGGCTGCTGGGGCCCGGCTACTGCGGTGAACGTGACCATCACCCCCAGGCTGAGTTGCCTTGAAGGACAGAACATGAATTTCATTGTAACCAATACAATCAAAAAGGAAGGGGTTAGAACCGAAGCCGAAATTCCTTCCCTGCTGGCGGCAGACAACACGCAATCCGTATCGTATGTAGATGGCTTTGGAAGGCCCATGCAGAACATCAGCGTACAGGGTTCCCCTACACGCCAGGATATTGTGCAGATCATTGGCTATGACCGTGCAGGAAGGGAGAATAAGAAATACATGGCCTATACGGTAAGTGGTGAAGGAAGATACCAGTCCAATGCAATGACGGCGCTCACCGGCTTCTTCTCTGCAGGCACCGACAGGCCCACCACAGGCAAGCCCTGGGCGGAAACCGTGTTTGAAGCTTCCAACCTCAATAAGGTAAAAGAGCAGGGCGCCCCCGGCGAACCCTGGCAGCCCGTCACCGGCAAAACCGTGAAGATCGTCACAAGGCCCAACAGCGGCATGGATGCAAGGATGTGGACCTACGACTTTGCCACCGGCCAGTGCAGCTCGCCGGCTTATTATGCCGCGGGAGAACTGATGGTTGAAGAAGTCACCGACGAGCAGGGCAACAAGACCCTGAAGTTCACCGACAAACTTGGACGCCTGGTATTGGTGAAGAAAGAAATCTCCTCAACTGCCGTAGCGCAGACCTACTATGTATATGATGCCTTCTCAAGGCTCAGGATGGTGCTGCAGCCGATGGCTGTGGACGTGATGACTTCCACCGGCAACTGGACGCCCAACACCGATATTATCTCCAAGTGGTGCTTTACTTACAAATACGACAAGGACGGCAGGGTAACCGAGAAGCGCGTACCCGGCTCGGGCACCGTGTACATTGTTTACAACAAGCGCCACCAGCCCATCCTTACGCAGGATGCCGTGCAGCGCCAGCGCAACGAGTGGAGCTTTGTGAAATACGATGCATTGAACAGGGTTGTGATGAGCGGCATCTATACGCATCCTTCCCCTGTAATGCAGGCTGCCATGCAGCAATCCGCCGATAGCCATGCAGGGCAATTCGAAAGCAGGACAGCCGCCAACTACTCCACGCAGTTCGGCTATACCATAGCTCAAAGCTTCCCCGTGCTGAACGCATCCAACAGCACCATCAACACCGTGAATTACTTTGATGACTATGACTTCGATTCCAACACCGCCACTACCGATGCTTCGTTCAGGACCGGCGAGCTGGCCACAGAAACACCTACAACCGAAACAGCCACCAGGCCCACCGGCATAAGGGTAAGAGTGCTGAACTCCAATGACATGCTGCTCTCCGTAATGTTCTACGACAAATGGGGCCGCATGATACAGCAGCAGCAGGCCAACCACATGGGCGGCAGCGACGTGGAAACCAACCGCTACGACTTTGGCGGAAAGATCATTGAAACAGTGCGCAGGCACGAAGTGGACGGCACATCCACAACCGTGAAAAAGCAATACGAGTACGACCACGCAGGAAGATCGCTGAGCCTGAAGCACCAGGTGAATGCAGGACCCGTGGTAACCCTGGCGGCCTACCGCTACAATGAGCTGGGCCAGCAGGTGGAAAAGAAGCTGCACAGCACAGACAACACCAGCTTCCTGCAGAAAGTGGATTACCGCTATAATGTCAGGGGATGGCTCACCCACGTGAACGATGCCGCTCTCAGCGAATCCTCCGACCTGTTTGGCATGGAACTGCGCTACAACGAAGGCGCCCTTAGTCAGCCCGGACTGGCCTATTTCAACGGCCACATTGCGGAGACAGTTGTTAACGACAGGATGGATAACAGGCAGAAGGCTTACACCTACAGCTACGACCGCATGGGCAGGCTGAACGCAGCTTCCTTCATGGCCAAATCCGCCACCGGCTGGAACGACCTGGCAGGCGGCTTCAACGAGGAAGGCATCGTGTATGACCTGAACGGCAATATCAAAAACCTCCAGCGCTACGCCGTCTTCAACGGCCAGTCCGCAAGGCAGAAGATCGACCAGCTTACCTATACCTATGCAGGCAACAAGCTGGTATCGGTTAACGACGACCCGGCGCTTACCGGCGGCTTCGCTGACATCCGCCCCGCTTCCGGCATCGACTTCAGCTACGATGAAAACGGCAACATGGCCGCCGACATGAACAAGGGTATCGACTCTATCCGCTACAACCACCTGAACCTGGTGGACAAGGTATCCGGCAGCCGCGGCCAGCTTCTGTACGGCTACGATGCCGCAGGCGTAAAGCTGAGCAAAACCGTAACCGACGCCAACAGCAGTATCACGGTCAGGAACTACGCAGGCGGGTTTGAATACAACGGACGCCAGTTGGACTTCATCATTACCGAGGAAGGCCGCGTAACCAAACAACCAGGCGGTTTCAATTACGAATACAATCTGACAGACAACCTGGGCAACGTGAGGGTTAGCTTCGATAAGGACCCTGCCACCGGCCAGGCTCGCATCATCCAGAAAAACGGTTACTACCCCTTTGGCTATACGCAGCCGGGCAGCAGCTTTGTAAGCGGCCAGGCAGGCAAGTACCTGTACAACGGCAAGGAGTTGCAGGAAGAACTGGGATTGAACCTGTACGATTACGGCGCCCGCATGTACGATCCCCTGCTGGGCAGGTGGAACGGCGTGGACGCAGCAGCCGAGAAGTTCCAGGACTGGAGCCCTTACAACTACGCCCTGAACAGCCCCGTCATCACCATCGACCCCGACGGACGTGAAGCGATCGTGGTGAGCGGCGGTGAGCTGGACCACGGCAGATTCAAGTACAACTTTATAGAATCCGCCATCCACCAGATCAAGCAGTTGAAGTCGGCCGGTGAAACCAACATCACCTGGACGGTAATGACTGCGGGTTATTCCGCCGATCAATTGAGGCAGTTTTCACAATCCGCTACCGAGCTTGGCGTAAACTTCAGAGAGTTGAATTCTGCGAAGGAACTGACCAGCTATATCAACAGCAAGGCCCTCGCGCCAGCCGCAGTTAATGAAGAGAGCCTGCTGAAGCCCCGCCGTGAGGCGGATCCTGTAACGAGCGTGGACATATTCGGCCACGGTCTTGTCGGTGAGGCAGCCTTTGCCTATGGGCAGCCGGTTGCTGCAGACTTCACCTGGGGCAAGGACGAAGCGGCAAAGCTCAAGCCTGGCGCCTTCAGCAGCGGTGCCGTCATCAACTTTTACACCTGCAACGCAGCTACACCCGCCGATGGCGGCAGCTCTTTGGCCGACGTGGTGAACAGCTCCACCAACGCTACCGTAACAGGTTATGTTGGAAGGACAGACTACAAGCCTATGAATCAGGGTGAGACTTGGTCGGACAAGGCAAACAGGTTAAGGAATGACTATAATACCAACGGCTCCAGGCATCTTCCTTCTGCCGGTATGTATGGCAATACTCCCTCCACGAGGGTAGTACTGCCAGGCAAAGGCACAGAGCCCCAGCAGCAACAGCAGGAGCAGCTTAGATTGGAACTGCGTTAATACAGAAACGAAAAACCGCTATAAAGCCTGGGAGTTATTCCCGGGCTTTTGTGCGTACAGCTATTTATACTCTTTAGACATTATTCACAGGCCCTTGCTTCGAGCCTCCATGGGTGGAAGCGTTCCTGGGTTAACCGCCAAGACGCGAAGACGCGAGGAAATTTCCCGCCTGCTGCGGGACAAGTGCGTGAAATCTCCTCGCGTCTTGGCGTCTTGGCGGTTAAACCAGGAAAACTTACCCTACGGAGACTTCGAAGCAAGGGCCTGCGGATAATGTCTAAATGGTATTACAATATGTGGTGCAAGCTGCTAGCTTCACGCGGCTCCGGAAAGACGGAAGGACTGGCACAAACACTTTGCAGGCAAGGTCTGCTATTCGTTCAACGCAAACAAAGCCTGCTGCCTGAAGCCTGCAGCTTGCAGCCCCTCTTTCCGTAATTTGCAGAAAAAACACCCACATGCCCTCCACCAGCATCGAAGCCATCGAGATCTATAAACTCCTTGTTCCTCTTAAAGAGCCTTTTGTTATTTCACTGGGACCCATCAACAGCGTACAGAACGTGGTGGTCATTCTTCGCACAAAGGATGGCTGCGCAGGGTATGGAGAATGCAGCCCCTTCATGTCCATCAACGGCGAAAGCATAGACACCTGCTTTATCGTGGGGCAGTATTTTGCCCAGGTGCTGAAGGGAAAGGATGCACTCGATATTGCCGGGTGCATGGCACTGATGGATCGAACCATCTACGGCAACAGCAGCATCAAAAGCGCCTTCGACGTGGCCCTGCACGACATTGCGGCCCAGCACGCCGGCTTGCCCATCTACGAG
>DASWNB010000646.1:0-3723 GCA_036399455.1 Flavisolibacter sp.
GATTCACGATTCCCGCTACTTGTCTTTCCTGCTGAAAATCTTGCTTACGATCTTCCATTCGCCGTTTATTTTCAACAGGTTCATGTAGTCGTACAAGATCACCTTGTCCGTTTCGATCTTGATCTTGGCCTGGGCCGCAGCGCCTTCCACGTTGAGGGAAACGATTTCGATCTTGCGTTCGGTTTTGTTGGTGTTGGCTTTTACACGGGCAATGAAATCCGCAATAGGCACGTCCTTGAATTCACCGCTTTGATGGTCGATATACTTCATGGATGCGGAGGGGTGAAAGGCTTTTTCCATGCGGTTGCCGTCGGCGCTCATATAGTGCTCCAGGCAGGTTCTTACTGCCGCTTCATCGCCCTGCTGGGCTTTGGAAGCTGTCAATACAAAAAGAAGGGAAAAGAGAAAGAGGATCTTTTTCATAATTGTTGTTTGATTATTGATGTGTTGTTTAATCTCTATACTTATCGTCTCGCAGCTCCTTCGGCGGACGTAGGTGGCGCGCAACTAATAACTCCCGGCTGAAACGAAAACTTCTTTAGAAAACGTGATCCGAATAACCGCACGTGCACAGCTAACAGCCATCAGCCAACAGCTTTCCTCACACAATCGCTTTCGCCGCTGCAATGAACGTTTTCATTTCTTCCGGCGTGCCGATGGTGGTCCTTGTCCATTGCCCTTCCTCTTCCACGGTGCGGCCGGTGAGGATGTTGCGGGCGCTCATCAGTTCCTGCCAGTTGCCTTTGAAGCCGCCAAGTGAGTAGTAAAGGAAGTTAGTGAAGGTGGGGATCACCGTAAAGCCAAGAGCCTTCAGTTCCCTGGCGGTATAATCTCCCGCCTCTTTGTTCTTCTGCCGTGAAAATGAAGCAAACTCCCTATCCTGCAGAGAGGCCAGCGCAGCCGCCAGCGATACGGTGCTGGCACCTGCATTGGTCCAGGGCTGAAGGCCGTTCAGCATCTGTATGGTATCGGGATGAGCCAGCGCATAGCCGATGCGGGCGCCTGCCAGTCCGTATATCTTCGAGAATGTACGCACCACCACCAGGTTCCTGTTATCCTGCACCATCCTGGCCGGCGAAGGCTCGGATGAGTATTCAATATAGGCTTCATCCAGCACCACCAGCGCCTTCTGCGATGCCTGCTCAACGGCAGCCCTTACCTCCTGCGCAGGCAGCAGTGTGCCGGTAGGATTGTTGGGATTGCAGATGTAAAACAGCCGGGTGGAAGAGTTGAGCCGCGACAGCATGGCTTTCAGGTCGTGCTTTTTATCTGCCGTCAGCGGCACCCGCACAATCTCCAGGCCCATTCTTTCCGCGGCACGCACCCAGATGGAAAAGCTTGGGGCAGCGGTGATGGCCTGTCCTTTTTGGAGCGCCGCCAACTGCGCCGCAAGACCGAGTATCTCAGACGAGCCTGCGCCCATGATGACGTGGTCTTTTGTAAGTCCTTCGGCTGCGCCGATGGTTTCACGGAGGCGTGTAGTGGTGTCCCAGGGATAGCGGTTGGAAAGTGCGATGGCATCCGCCATGGCCTTGCGGGCCAGGGGTGAAGGGCCATAGGGATTTTCGTTGGAGCTGAGGCGGATAGGGCCATCGGTGGCACGGTTGCGGGAACTGCCTGCAAAAGCGGAATGGGCGGGAAGCAGGCTTAGTCCTGCCAGTGCAAGGGAGCTTTGCTTGAGCCAGTCGCGGCGGTGAAGCTTTTGAGCCATAGCGTTGGTTTTGAAAACAATATTAGACTGTTGCGGAAAGCTTTTCCTGCCGTTTATACCATTCACCTCTTTTTTTCGACAGGCGGCTGCTTCCGGAATGGTCGAATAAATGGGGGGAATTGTCTAAGCTTTGCGGGGACGTTCCGCGATTTATTGCATCTTGCCGGCATGAACAGGTCGCCAGCGGACGTCCGCCGTATAACCATCATATCGCTGCAGGCATTGCTTTGGGCAGTGTTTTACCTGTTGCTGCTGCTGTACACCTCCCACAAATGGTCGCATCCCCTGTTCGGTTTTCTCAATGCCACTATTGCCACGGTATCGTATGCCATCGCCACCTATGCGCATGCCTTCTGGCTGCTGCCGCGTGTTTTGCACCGGGGCAGAACGGGAGCTTATTTTCTTTACTCTTTTCTTTTCCTTACTGCGCTGATCGTGCTGCGCATGTTCGTGGAAAGCAAGGTGCTGTTCCCGCTGCACAAAACTTTTTATGCCTGGCAATGGGCGCACTTCAGCTTCGATTGCATCACCATATTGGTGGCTTTCCTGTTTGGTGCGCTGCTGCGGGTGGCCATCAACTATGTGCACCTGCTGGAAGTGAAAAAGGAACTGCAGCGCGGCCAGGCCGAAGCGGAGCTGAACCTGCTGAAGGCACAGGTGCAGCCGCATTTCCTGTTCAATACCCTTAATAATATCTATTCGCTGGCGCAAAGCCGCTCGGAGAAAACACCGGAGATGATCGTAAGGCTTTCGGGGCTGATGCGCTATTTTATCGATGATGCGCCGAAAGAAAAAATACCGCTGGCGGTAGAATTGGATTTCATCCGCAACTATATAGAGCTGGAGCAGATAAGAATGGTGCACCCGGTAAAGGTGGAGATGGAACTGATGGATGGTATTGAAGAACGGAAGATTCCTCCCATGCTGCTGGTGCCTTTCGTGGAGAATGCGTTCAAGCACGGGGTAGACAAGCTTTCCAGCAACACGCGGTTACTGATAAGGCTGCGGGAGCAGGATGGCCGTTTGGATTATGAAGTGGTGAATTCGATGTGCGGGGAAAAGGACAACTGCCTGTCCAAAGGCTTTGGCCTCCAAAACCTGCGCAAGCGCCTCGACCTGCTTTATCCCGGCGATTACCGCCTGAATACTTCGGAAAGAGATGCTAATTTCATTGCCGGACTTTCAATACCCCTCTCATGAAGATCAGTTGCCTGGTTGTCGACGACGAGCCGCTGGCGGTGAACCTGCTGGAGCAGTACATCGAGCAGGTGCCCTATCTTTCCCTGGCAGGCAAGTGCCACAGCGCCCTTGAAGCGCTTTCCTTCCTGCACCGCCACAAGGTGGATCTTATCTTCCTCGACATCAACATGCCCAAGCTTACCGGCATGGAGCTGGCCGAAAGCATCCCGCCGCACCAGAAGATCATCTTCACCACTGCTTATACCGAGTACGCCGTGGACAGCTACGAACGCAATGCCGTGGATTACCTCCTCAAGCCCATCACGCTGGACCGTTTTATCAGGGCGGTGAACAAGGCCGTTCCTTATTTCAGGGTGAATGAAGAAGAGCAGGCCGTAGTGGTGCCCACCCGCGAAGAAAAATATCTTTTCGTCAAATCGGGCAAGGCCATCATCCAGCTTTATTTTGAACAGATATGTTTTATTGAAGGACTGAAGGATTACGTAAGTTTTCATACCACCGAAGGAAAGCACGTAGTGTACAAGCGCATGAAGGACCTGGAGTCCATGCTTCCTTCCAATTTTGTGCGGGTGCACAATTCCTTTATCGTCAACCTGAACCAGGTGAAAAAGATCGAAGACCATCACGTATTCATCGGAACCGAATCCATACCCGTTAGCGAAAAGTACAGGGAAAGCTTTTACGAGGGGATCAACCGCCGCATCCTTTAGCGGCCTCCCAGCTCAATTACTTCGCAGTCCTTTATATCCGCCCCGTCGATCGAGAAGCGCAGCAGCGTTCTTACCTTGTGCCAGCCCTGCTTGCCGGCAGCG
>DASWNB010000647.1:0-3038 GCA_036399455.1 Flavisolibacter sp.
AATTCACCCAATGGCCCATGTCACCCCTCGAAGACGCCGAAAAAATCGAATGCCTCCGCTACCTCGAAAACGGCATTCCCATCCGCATGGTCATCACCGGATACATGGGCGTGGAGATCGATACACCGGAGGACCTGGAGAAAGCAGCGTCGCTGTTGCAGGGATGACTGGTAAGCGACAACCGACCACCGATAACCGATCTTTCAGTGGCAGAACCCAATCCCTAATTCCTCCCTTCGGTCATCG
The DNA here is from genome assembly GCA_036399455.1 of Flavisolibacter sp. Lineage (GTDB taxonomy): Bacteria > Bacteroidota > Bacteroidia > Chitinophagales > Chitinophagaceae > Flavisolibacter. The sequence goes on from DASWNB010000647.1 coordinate 247, forward strand.
GTTGTCGGTTGTCGGTTGTCGCTTATCCGTCATCGCTCCCTACCTTTGCCCCTTATGAAATTCAGAAACTTTAAAATGGTGGATTACGTGGTCTATGGCCGCGGAAGCTTTAACCAGCTTGATGAGATACTGGCGCCCCGCAGGCAGGAAGGGAAGCCGATGGTTTTCCTGGTAGATCATTTTTTTGAAGGAAAGCCCCTCGTAAGCAGGTTGCCCCTGCGCGATAAGGACAAGGTGGTGTTTGCCGATGTGACCTATGAGCCCAAGACCACGTATGTAGATAAGCTGGCGCAGGAGCTGAAGGACGAGTTTGGAACGGTGAGCGGCATTATCGGCATCGGCGGCGGCTCCACGATGGACCTTGCAAAAGCGGTTTCTCTGATGATGAATAATCCAGGCTCCTCGGCCGATTACCAGGGCTGGGACCTGGTTAAATATCCCGGTGTTTATAAAGCTGGAATCCCCACCCTCAGCGGAACGGGCGCCGAAGTAAGCCGCACCACCGTGCTCACCGGCCCTTCCCGGAAGCTGGGCATGAACTCTGATTTTACACCCTTCGACCAGATTGTGCTGGACCCCGAGCTGACCACCAACGCCCCTGTAAACCAGCGTTTCTATACCGGCATGGATTGCTACATACATTGCATCGAAAGCCTGCAGGGAACCTTTCTGAATGAATTCAGCAAATCGTACGGAGAAAAAGCGTTGGAGCTTTGCCGCTATGTATTCCTTGAAAAAGATACCTGGGATGATGAGTGCGACGACAAGCTGATGATGGCTTCTTACGCCGGCGGCATGAGCATAGCCTACTCGCAGGTGGGTGTGGCCCACGCGGTGAGCTATGGCCTGAGCTACCTGCTGGGCACAAAACATGGCATAGGCAACTGCATCGTAATGGACCACCTGGAGGAATACTATCCTGAAGGGGTAGCCGAATTCAAAAGAATGGTGGAGAAGAGCGGGGCCGAAATACCCAAAGGGATTTGTGCCGGTTTAACAGACGAACAATTCGACACGATGATCAATGTTTCGTTGGGAATGAAGCCGCTCTGGGAAAATGCCCTGGGCAAGGATTGGGAGAAAACAATGACCCGCGAAAAGCTTCGCCAGCTTTACGAAAAGTTGTAACTTATCGCAAAACATTCCCGGAATGAAAAAGCTCTTATTCTCCCTGCTCGCCTTTCCCTGCCTGGTGGCGGGCGCACAGCAAAAGATCGATGTCAATTCTGACGTAAATATCGCCGCCTTTTTTCACTCCGTAGGCGGTGAGCCGGTAGCAACCGCTAAGTTCACCCGCCTGGTGGAAGGAACCCCTTATTACATGAACGAATGGATAAAGGGAACCGTCATTACTCCGGGCGGAAAGGAATACAAGGACATACCTGTAAAGCTGGACCTCTACCACAATGAGGTGCACTACAAGGATAATAACGACAAGGAGTTCATTGCCAGCACGCCCATCAGGGAAGTGGTGATCGGCAGCAACCGCTTTGTTCATTCCTCCTCCTTCACCGGTACTTCCAATGTAAAGGAAGGCTGGTACCAACTGCTGCACTCAGGAACGGCCAACCTGTATAAGTATTATAAAAAAGAGCTCTCCGAAAACAAGCCTTTTAACTCTGCGATATACGAGCAGACCATCAAAACCACGCCCATTTATTACGTGCAGTATAATAACGCACTGCTGGAAATAAAAAAGCTGAAGGACGCCCCTTCCATCCTCGCTACCCACAAAGACGCCCTCGAAAAATTCCTTGAAAAGAGTGACAAGAAAAGCAGCACGATGGACGAACGCTTTTCGAAACTCGTTGAGCATTATAATTCTCTATTAGGTTCTAATAAAAACTGATGTTCGCCTGCGGCGAATGACTTAACCGCCAAGACGCTAAGACGCAGGGAATTGAACCACAGATTGCAAGGGATATGAAGATTATAAGAGCTTTCCGTCCTCAGCCTCGTGGTGTTCTCGCGTCCTGGCGTCCTGGCGGTTAATCTCTCCTATGTATTCTCAAAACCACCCTCTCCTCTTAAAGAAATAAAGCATAACTACAGGGATCGCGAACATTAGTCCCACGGCTGTATAAAAGCCCCATTCGTTGTGGGCGGTGGGAATGACGTCGAAGTTCATGCCGAAGACGCCGCCGATGACGGTGGCGGGCGCCAGCAGGCAGGTAACGATGGCCATCACTTTCATTACCTCGTTCATGCGCAGGTTCACGTTGTTGATGTAGAGGTCCTGCATGCTGATCATGATATCGCGGTAGTTCTCGCTCAGGTCATAGGCCTGCATGATGTGGTCGTGAACATCCTTGAAGTATTTTGTAGTTCTTTCATCAAGCAGGTCGCTTTCCATGCGGATGATGCTGCCGATAAGGTCGCGGACGGGGGCGACGTTCCTTTTGAGTACGATGAGCTCTTTGCGTAGCTGGTTGATGCGGGCCAGCGACCGGATGTTGCTGTTGCGGATGATCTCTTCCTCCACCTGTTCCACGCGTTCGCCCAGCTTTTCCATTACAAAGAAATAATTGTCCACGATAAGGTCGAGCATGGAGTAGCAGAGATAATCGGCGCCACGCTGGCGCAGCTTGCTGTGGGGCATTTTGAGGCGGTCGCGGATGGGATTGAACACGTCGCGCTGCGGATCTTCCTGGAAGGTGAGGACAAAGCCCTTCCCCAGTATGATGCTCACCTGCTCGTGCTCCACCGTGCAGGATTTATCGTTGTAGTAAAGCATGTTGAGAAGGCAGTAAAGAATGCCTTCCACTTCATCCACTTTCGGGCGTTGGTTGGTG
>DASWNB010000648.1:0-5759 GCA_036399455.1 Flavisolibacter sp.
CCTGCTGGCCCAAAGAAAGATCGACTGCCAGGGCTTTGTCCGCCTCTTCCAATTACTGAAAAAAGAAACCGCCGGCATCCACACTCCCGAACTGATCAACAGCCATCCCAACCTCGACAACCGCATCAGGCAAATCGGCGAACTCGAATCCTGCCGCCAAAATGCCCCCGTAAAGGACACGGCGCTTCATGGATTGTTCTTGAGAATTCAGACGGCGGATGACGTGAATGGTCAATGGTGAATGGTGAATAGGTCGTTTGGGAAGGACGAGGCCTTCTTTAGTGTCAGTCGCTTTTTTAAATTCTCAATATTCAACGCTCAATACTCAATTTTCAAGTACCTCCTGATAAGGATACAATTATGAGGAACGCACTTGAGAATTGAGTATTGAGCGTTGAATATTGAGAATTTAAAAGGAACCCGTGCTATCATATGCCTCTCCCACAGAAGGCGGCTCATTCACCATTGACCATTCACCATTCACGACTTTACCATTCACGCTCCGCACTTTCCTGTTCATCACATAAAACCACGCCGGTGGAACAGAGGCGAGGAGCATCATGCCGGGGTAGCCGGTGGGCATCTGGGGTGAGTTTTCGTGGTGGCGCAGCACCTGGTATTTGCGGCTGGCGAGATAGTGGTGATCGCTGTGGCGGCTGAGCTCGAAGAGCATGACGCGGCCGATGATGTGGTTGCTGTTCCAACTGTGTTCGGGCATGGCCCTTTCGTAGCGGCCATCGCCGGTGGTGCGGCGCTGGAGGCCGTAATGCTCGATATAATTTACCGCCTCAAGGAGTAATATGCCGTGCAGTGCGGCCGCCGTGAACAGCAGGGCTGTCATCCACCCCAAGAAAAACCATAAAGAGGCTACAAGGGAAACCTGGATAATGTGGTACCACAGCATCTCGTTACGCCAGGATAATGCTGCATGGCCTTTCTTCTTCATGTCGCGCATGGAAATTTGCCAGGCGCTGAGATAGCTGAAGATGATGGAGCGGAAATAAAAAGCATAGAGCCATTCGTTATAACGTGCGCTGGCAGGGTCGTGGGGCGTGGCTACGCGTTTGTGGTGGCCTTTATTATGCTCGATAAAGAAATGCATGTAGAGCGATGAGAGCAGGAGAAGCTTTGCCAGCAGTTGTTCGCCTTTACCGGAACGGTGGCCCAGCTCGTGGCCCACGTTAATGCCGAAAGTTCCGCAGAGCAATCCCATCACAAATACTTTCCCCGTAATATCTATCCACGACTGCTGCTGGTAAGTGACCGACCATAAAAAACATCCCAGCGCCATGTATTGCAGCGGCACGATCATGTAAAGAAATAAATCAAAGCTTCTGTCGTTCTTTATCAGCTCCTCTTCAGCGGCGGAAAGATTGCTGCTGTCCGGCTTAATGAAAAGTTCCAGCAGCGGGATGATGATCCAGGCATAAATGACGGGTATCCATACCGGGATTCCCTGCGAAAAGAAAGCCTGCAGCGAACCAAGGTACACCAGCAGGGGAGCGCAGTATTTGAAGGTCTTGATAGTCATTACTGAGTGACGGGTGAAGACAGGGCCGCAGTAAATGAGGCAATTCCCTGTTTTTCAATATTTCCTAAAGTTAAACAACCGGCATTAATTAAATTAACAGGCCTTTTAAACTAATCAGGTATTATTGGGTCTGAAAGCAAACCTTAAACTTCCGATGAGTTCCCCCCAGCTTAAGAACCAGCATCTCATGTGGCGTGCAGGCTTCGGACCAGCCGCCGGGCAGTTGCCGCAGATGAAAACACTGCACCCCGTACAACTCTTCAAAGCCCTCCAGAAAGCCTCTTCCAAAAAACCCGATTATATAGACGTAGCCGATAATTACCTCAAAGGCCTTGTGATGGGTGTGGACGACATTGGAAAGCAGGTCAGGGAGCTTGACCGCGAGGAGCGGAGGCTGATCCAGCAAAAACAAAGGGAGGCCATCAGGAACCTGAACCTTTACTGGCTCACGGAAATGACCGACAGCAATGCCCAGCTCCGCGAAAAAATGGCCTTCTTCTGGCACGGACACTTCGCCTCCCGCAATATCAACGTATTCTTCCAGCAGCAACTGCTGGACATTATCCGGCAAAACTCCCTCGGCAGCTTCCGCACCCTTTTGCACGAAACCTCCAAATCGGCCGCCATCCTCAACTTCCTGAACGCCCAGCAGAACCGCAAGGGCCATCCCAACGAAAACTTTGCCCGCGAGGTGATGGAGCTCTTCACCCTCGGCCGCGGCAATTATACCGAGAACGACGTTAAGGAAGCGGCAAGAGCCTTCACCGGGTGGAGCGCCAATGTGAAAGGGGAATTCATCTTCCGCAAAAACCAGCACGATACCGGCTCAAAAACAATCCTGGGAAAAACAGGAAACATGGCGGGAGAAGATGTGCTGGACATACTGCTGGAACAGAAACAAACCGCCCGCTTTATCACCAGGAAGATATACCGCTTCTTTGTAAACGAAACGGAGGATAAGGAAAAAGTGGAGTGGCTGGCAAACCGCTTCTATGCTTCTGATTACAACATATCGAAGCTGATGGAAGACATCTTTACTTCGGATTGGTTCTATGATAAAAAGAACATCGGCTCCCGCATCAAATCACCCGTGGAATTATTGGTGGGTATAAGGCGCATGCTGCCTATGGTCGTCGGCAATGAAGAAGCTCTTTTACTCATACAGCGTGTGCTGGGACAGATACTTTTCTACCCGCCCAACGTGGCCGGATGGCCCGGGGGCAAATCCTGGATCGACAGCTCCACCCTCATGATGCGCCTGCGCATCCCGCAACTTATCAGCGACGAGGACCAACTGAACGTCCGTGCAAAAACAGACGATGACCAGATGATGGGCCGCATGGATCATATAGACGATGGGAAATCCGCCAAGCTCCCGGTGCCTGCCCGCAAGATAGGTACGCCGGTAAACGCCCGCATCGAGTGGAACACGTACCTGTCGTATTATGAAAGCATTCCCCGGGAGCAATTGCTGGCCGCCATGCAGGATACGCTGCTGCAGTTGCAGCCCAACTACCCGGCAGACCTGATCAAATCCTATTCGGACAGCAGCGGCCGCGAAAACTTTCTCCGCACGGCCACCCTGCAGATCATGAGCACGCCGGAATATCAATTATGTTAGAACGCTGTTAGCTGATAGCTGTTGGCCTATGGCTAATAGCTAACAGCCAATAGCCAACAGCTAAAAGCTATAAAATGGTAATCAAACGCAGAGAATTTCTACAGGTAGGATCGCTGGCGACGGCGTCTTTATTTGTGCCTAAATTTTTAAAGGCCTTTGAAGGCGGGCAGATGGTGCCGCCGGGTAATAAGGTGGTGGTTGTGCTGCAACTGAGCGGCGGCAACGACGGCCTGAATACCGTTATCCCTGTCCGGAATGATATCTACTACCGTTCCCGTCCCAGGCTGGGTATTACCCGCGACAAGGCGCTGTCGATAACCGATGAAGTGGGACTGCATCCTGCCCTTACCGCTTTTGCCGATGCATACAACGACGGCTCGCTGGGCATACTGAACAACGTGGGTTATCCTAACCCGGACAGATCGCATTTCCGGAGCATGGACATCTGGCATACCGGCAGCCAGAGCAGCGAATATCTTACCACCGGATGGATCGGCCGCTACCTCGATGCGCAGTGCAGCGGATGCGCCAAGCCCACGCAGGCGCTGGAGGTGGACGATGTGCTGAGCCTTGCGCTAAAAGGAAAAGACAGCAACGGCCTGGCCTTCAAGGACCCTAAGCGGCTGTTCGGCACCAGCAACGAGAAATTCTTCAAAGACGTCTCCCGCAACCATGCCAGCCATCATAATGAGGAAATGCCCGTGGACTACCTGTACAAGACCATGTCCGAAACGCTTTCATCGGCCGATTATATCTTCCAGCAATCGAAGCTGAATCCCACAAAAGCCAATTACCCGCAAACAGAACTGGGCAAGAGCTTCAGGACCATCGCTTCGCTGATCTTCTCGGACATCAACACCAAAGTATATTATGTTTCGCTGGGAAGCTTTGACACGCACATCAACCAGGAAGCGCAGCAGCAAAGATTATTCAAGGAAATGAACGATGCCGTAGCCGCCTTTACAAAAGACCTGAAGGCCAACAACCGCTTCAACGATGTGCTGCTCTTCAGCTTCTCCGAGTTCGGCCGCCGCGTAGCACAGAATGCCAGCGGAGGCACCGATCACGGCACAGCCAACAACATGTTCCTGCTCGGCGGAGCCCTCAAACAAAAAGGCCTGCTCAACGCTCTTCCCAACCTCTCCGACCTCGACGAAGGCGATCTCAAATACCAGGTAGATTTCAAGAGCGTATACGCCACCATCCTCAACCGGTGGCTCGGCGCCGATGACTTGAAGATCTTAGGTAAGAAATTCGAGCAAATGAAATTCGTTTAGCGACCACCGATAACCGACCACCGAAGACAATCGTTTATCGGTGGTCGGTTATCGCTTATCGGTCATCTACTTTACCCCTTTCTCCTTCATAATCCTGTTCAGCCAGCGCAGCATGAGGAAGCACATGAGTGCGGCGGACATCAGCAGGATGAAGTTTAGCCAGAAGTAATTTGCTTTGTGGTCGTAGTTGTCCCACATGGTGGCGAGTACGCCGGAAAGCTTGTTGCCGATGGAAGTGGACAGGAACCAGCCACCCATCATGAGCGAGGTGATGCGGACGGGACTGAGCTTGGATACGAGCGACAGGCCCATTGGGCTTAGCAGGAGCTCCCCGATAGTGATCACACCGTAACTGCAGATGAGCCAGATCACGCTGGCCTTTTCTCCCCCGTTATTGCTCGCATATACCGCACCTACCATTACCAGCGCCGACAGGCCCGATATGAACAGGCCGAAAGCGATTTTGGTGGCAGTGGAAGGCTCGCGGTTCCTTCGTCGTAAGAAAGTAAAGAAAGCTACAATCAGCGGTGTAAGGATGATCACCCAGCCAGGGTTGATGGACTGACTCAGGTTGGTGGCCCAGAGACTGACCTCGTTGCCATCCTGCAGGCGTTCCTTTTCGGGCATGTTGCGGAAATAGGTTGGATAGTTATACTCCTTTTCAACCTGGCCGTCTTTTTTCTGCAGGCGGAACTGCTCGTCGTAAACAGCAATGGAATCTTTTTTATAAGCCAGGGGTTGCGCCTGCTTGAAGAAGCGGAAAACTTTTTCAGTGGTGCCTGTTACAGTACGGTCGGTATAGCGGTCGGCCCAGGTATTGAGGGCGGAGCCGTTCTGCTTGAACACGGCCCAGAAAAGAATGACCACGGCAAATATCGCCAGCAGCGCCGCAATGGGCCGCTTCTCATCTGGCGCAGCCTTAAAGAAAAGCGAAGCGTAAAAGAATATTACGGGTATGCAGGCAAAGATGAAAGCGTCTGTGGAATCGGAGCCTACCAGTGCGCCGGGAATCAGCCAGCCGATCACGCCTGCTACTACGGAAGGAACCAGGATGAGCATAACGATGCGTGACATGGGCATGTCGTTCGGCCCTACTCCTTTCTTTACATCATAGGCCTTGTAATGCCTTGTGCCGCTCATAAAGATGAAAACGCCCAGGAACATGCCTATGCCTGCAGAGAGGAAAGCATAGCCCCAGCCGTACTGCGTATACAGCCATGCGCTGATAAAGTTGCAGATAAAGGCGCCGAGGTTGATGCCCATGTAGAAGATGTTGTAGCCGTCGTCCTTCTGCTTTTCGTATTGCGGCGTGGAATAGACATTACCCAAC
>DASWNB010000649.1:0-4246 GCA_036399455.1 Flavisolibacter sp.
CTGTGTCATTACCCTGTTTGCGTAGAAATAAGCGCTGTCGTACTGGCCCGTGTTCAGGAACACCTTCGACAGGAAGGCTTCGGCGGCGGGTTTGGTGATGCGGCCGTTGTCTGTGGTGGTATTGGGCAGATTGGCCACAGCATAACGGAGGTCGGACAGGATGTATTTGTAAAAAGTGTCTACGGGCGTGCGGTTGGCGGTGGTGGTAATGCCCTGCGTTTCCTGGAGCGTGAAGTGCACGCCTCCCCAGGTTTCCACGATGGTGTGGTAGTACCAGGCCCTCAGCATCCGCAGCTCGCCTTCGCGGGTGCGCTGCACTGCGGGAGCAAGACCGGCGCCGCCGATGCGGTTGATCAGCGCATTGCACAGGTTCACAGCCGAGTACATCTTCGACCACATGGTAGTGATGATGGGATTGGCCGGGTTCAGTCCCGATGTGTACTGGGTAAGCTCCGCATTCGGATCATCCACCCCGCTCAGCCACAGGTCGCTGCCTGCTTCGTACAGGTGGTAGCCCGCTTCCTTTCCCCAGATCCACCGGTTGTAGCTGTAGGCGGCATTCACGCCGGCTTCAAAGCCTGCGGGTGTGGTGAACACGCTTTCGGCCGTAAGGCCACCCGGATTGTATTCCTCCAACTGCTTTTTGCAGGAGGCCAGGCCTGCCGCTAAAGCGAGGCCGAGTATGATATGTCGATAGTTCGATTTCATGTTGCTGTGTTTTGAAGGTTTAAAGGTCCACGTTGATACCGGCGATCACCAATTTGGTCAGGGGGCTGGTCAGGCTTCCTCCCCTCTCCACGTCGTAGTCATCCACCTTGGAGAAGGAAAGCAGGTTCTTGCCGGTTACGTAAATGCGGGCGCCGGTGAATCCCGCCCTCTGCATCCACTGCCTGGGCAGGCGGTAGCCGATGGTCACGTTGCGCAGCTTCAGGAAGGAGCCGTCAACATAGGCCAGCGTGGAAGAGTAAGGCAGCGAGGCAAAGGAGCTGGTGGTACGCGGACGGGGGAAGTCATTGCTCCCATTTTCCGGCGTCCAGTAGTTCACCGCGGCTCCGTTCTCACGGCCCTGCAGGTGTATCCTTGTATAGTAATCGTATTGTATCGTCTGGCCCATCCTGGCAAAAAGGAAGGCGTTGAAGTCAAGCGATTTGAAGCGGAAGTCCAGGTTCAGCCCCGCATTCCATTTGGGTACCAACTGGCCAACTACTTCACGGTCGGCGGTGGAGATGAGCTTGTCGCCGTTCACGTCGGCCACGCGGATGTCGCCGGGACGCTGGTTGTTGGCCCTTGCGACGGCCGAGTCGGCCATTTGCCAGATACCTGTCTTCCTGTAATCATAAACCACACGCACCGGGTGGCCTATGAACCAACTGTTGGCCACATCATCCACCCCGTTCACCAGGTCGCTGATGCGTTCTCGGTTGCTGTAGAAGGTGATGCCTGCGTTGAAGTCCATGTGAGGCCTGCGGATGATGGCGGCGTTGATGCCTATGTCGATGCCGGTGTTCCTGGTAGCGCCTACGTTCTCGAAGGTTCTCGATACGCCGGAAGTGGCGGGCAGCAGGCGGTCTACCAGCAGGTCAAAGGTTCTTGTTTCATAAAAATCAATGGTGGCGGAGATGCGGTCGTTGAACAGGGCCAGGTCGATGCCTGCGTTCAGCGCCTTTGTTTTTTCCCAGCGCAGGTTGGGGTTGCCGATGGTGTCCGAAAAAGCAAATCCCAGTGCGGGGTTATCGCCAAATGCGTTGGGAATACGCGTCAGTGAAGACTGCGTTCTGTAGGCGGGGATGGCATCGCTGCCCGTCACACCATAGGACAACCTGAGTTTCAGGTCGCTGATGGTGCGGGAGTTCTGGAGGAAGGCCTCGTCGCCTATGCGCCAGGCGATGGCGGCCGAGGGAAAGATATCCCACTTGTTGCCTTCAGCCAGCTTGGAGGAGCCGTCGGTACGCACGCTCACCGAAGCCAGGTATTTGCCCCTGAACGAATAGTTAACCCTGCCTGCAAAAGAGATGAGGTTTTCCTTACGGTAACTGCTGCGTATGGTGATGCCTTCGGTGGCGTTGCCCAGGGCGTAGAAAAGCTGCGAGGGAAGTATCTGCTTATTGCCCTGTGCGCTCACTTCCTCGAAGTTGTTTTGAAGGAAGCTGCTGATGCCGGTAAGTGTGAAGTTATGGTCGCTAACGGAGCGGTTGTAGGTGAGCACGTTCTCCCATGTTGTGTTCCTGCCTTCGCCGCTGGTGTAGTTGGCCAGTGCACCCTGCCCGCGCTGGAGCAGCGAGTTGTTGTCGTAGAAGGCACCCTGCTTGCTGTTGCTGAAAACCACACCGAGGTTGCTTCTCAGCGAAAAGCCTTTGAAGGGCGTCAGCTCCAGGTAGGCAACGGCCAGCGTCCTGTTCACACGTGTATTGTTCACGGCCATGTTCTCTCCTTCGTCGGAAAGCGGGTTCCATCGTGCCGCGTCGTTGTTCGGGCTGCGCACCACGTTGCCCAGGCTGTCGTACGGCAGTGAGAAGGGCGCAATTTTCGAAGCTTCATCTATGGGGCTTGTCCTTGTATTGATGTCGTAGTAAGTGAACTGCATCTGCATACCTGTCTTTGCTAATTTTCCCAGCGTCTGGTCGAGGTTCAGGCGGCCGGAGTAGCGTTTGAGGTCATCAAGGCGGAAGATGCCTTTCTCGTCGTAGTAATTCATGGAGATATAAACCCTTGTCCTGTCACTGCCGGCGGCTACTCCCACCCCATGCTCCTGCTGGCTGCCGTTACGAAAAAATAGTCCCGGGTAGTTTGTGTTCACTCCGGCGTTGATGTTGGCCAGCTCCAGCGTGCTAAAGAGCAGGTTGTCGTTGGCAGGTCCCGTCCACACGCCGCCGGGGTTGATGCCTGCATCGGTGATGCGCCTGTTGGCTGCTCTTCTGAATGCAACATATTCCTCGCTGTTCATGAAACGCGGATATTCGGATATTTCCGATACGCCATAATAGGAAGTGGCGCTGATCTTAGGCTTGCCCGTAGTTCCTTTTTTTGTGGTGACGATGATAACACCGTTCGCGCCGCGGGAACCGTAGATGGCAGTGGAAGAAGCGTCCTTCAGCACTTCGAGTGATTGTATGTCGTTGGGATTGATGTCCTGTATGCTGTTGTACTGCACGCCGTCAACGATGATCAGCGGGCCATTGTCTGCACGGAGTGAGCGGTTGCCGCGGATGGTGATGCTTACGCCCGAGGCGGCGGAGCCGTTGGTACGCATGATGTCGGCGCCGGGAAGCTTGCCCTGCAGGCTTTCCATGAGGTTCGCCGCAGGCACTTTTTTTATCTCATCGCTCTTTACCGATACCACCGACCCGGTAAGGTCTCTTTTACGCACCTGGCCGTAGCCGATGACCACCACCTCGTCCAATGATTTTACCTGTTTTTCGAGGCTGATGGAAGCCGGTGCGCCGTCCTGCACGGTGATGGTTTGGGAGCCATAGCCTACAAGGCTGACTTCCAGCTCCACGGGACCGGAGCCGCTCACCCGGAGGATGAAATTTCCTTCTGCATCGGTTCTTGTGGCGGAGCCGCCTTTAACGGTTACGGTAACGTCGGGCAGGGGTTGTTCGGTTGTCCTGTCCGTGATCCTGCCTCTTATTTCCCTTGTCTGGGAAAACGCGTTGAAGAGGGTCAGAACCAGCAATGTCAACAGTGCTGTTCGTTTCATATAGCGTTTTTTAAAATAAAAAAGGTTGCACAGGAAGCTGGGTGCTTCTGTTCTGCCGGAGGTGTTTTCTGGTTAGAGACCTGAATCAGGAGAGATCGTATACAGTTATGTACAATGATAACATGACCCCCCGTGAAAACCGGGGAGCAGAGGGAACAATATTTACGCAAACGTTACCGGTAACGATGCCGGAGGGAAAGGCAAGGAGGTAGAAGGTAAAAAGTGGAAGGGAGAGGCTGAGGGAAGGGGGATTGAAGTGGTTGTTTGAGGTTTGAGGTTTGAGGTTCGTTAGGTGCAACACTCCTTTGCTTAGTGCAGCCTCCGTGTCTTTGTGACTTTGTGGTTAACCGCAAAGGGCGCAGAGGATACGCAAGGAGCGCAAAGAAAGATACCTTTAAGCGGTGGATGTGAATAGGTGTACGTAAGCGGCTAACAGCTAACAGCCATAAGCCATCAGCGTTTCAAACGAAATCTTCTTCCAAAGTAACATCTGCCAATAGGCTGAACGGGAACAAAACTCGCAGCTAACAACTCGCTAACTTCTCA